>DATLTN010000057.1 GCA_035533595.1 Acidimicrobiales bacterium | reverse complement strand
CTCCTGAAGGTCCGGAGGCATCGATTGGCCGTGATCTGAGACCGTCCGGCGGGAAGCCGGCGTCTACCGACACACAGATCGCAGATCGCCGGGGATCGGGCCGCTCGGCGCCCTGAGGAACTGTGCGACAGCCTCGTCAGGAGCCATAAAACAACAGACGCCTCCGGCGATCCAGAGGACCGCTCTGCCAAGAGATTGTGAGCGAGGGGGGTCCTTGTCTTTCTCGGACCCCTTCACGTTGTCGCCGCGAGAGGCGACAACGCAATCACCAAGGATGCGTCAGGTCGTCATCACGCTCATTGACGCTCCAGCTGCTCATCGTGAGCAGGCAACGTGTCGCTCAACAGTGCCTCGCGTATGCCACGCGGGAGTAACGATTGCCGCATCGTCGCGGCCAACGTCAGCTGGTACCTGCTCCCGAGCTGCCCTCAGACGGACGGGCACCTACACCGTTCACAACTGAGAGCGGTCCGAAGGTCGTCGAATAGTCGACCGTTCCGAGCGGATTGTCGGAGGTGGTGCTCGACCCGCTGACTTCCTCCTGTTCGAGGAGTTGCCCGGTGGATGGGTTGATCACGAACACCTTGCCGGTGCTCGGGTCCTCGATCGCTGTGCCTGATCGACCGAGCGCGTCTGTCACCGTGCCGACGTTCTCGACGCCGGGGAGCTGGGCAAGCAGGTTATAGAGCGCGGGGCCGAGGAGCGCTGGTCCTTGCGGCGCACCCAGCAGGTTCTCCGCGATGTCGAACTGTGCCGAGACAGGGCAGACGGCTCCGGGTGGGAAGACTTCCTGAGCGTCACCTGCCTTCGATGGGCACCGGCCGCTGGCCGGAAGCACCTGTCCAATGTCGTTGACGCGGCCCGCCGCGATCAGTGCGCCGAGCTTCTC
Organism: Acidimicrobiales bacterium; assembly: GCA_035533595.1. NCBI lineage: Bacteria > Bacillati > Actinomycetota > Acidimicrobiia > Acidimicrobiales > Acidimicrobiales bacterium. Next base: position 56,347 of record DATLTN010000057.1, on the reverse strand, counting down.
TGGGTCGGTTGGCAGGGAGACGATGACCTCGCCGCTCTTCGCCGATTCGTCGAATGTGTTGAGTTGCGACAGGACGGGATAGGCACAGAGCTGCAGTGACGGCGAACCCGCCGCTTGCCACGCTTGTTCCTCGCTCGGAGAGCCGAAGGTTCCGGTCCCATCCACGCTCTCTTGAAGACCACCAGCGAAGTCATCGTTCTGCCACTCCTCGCGAAACAGCGGTTGGGTGTACGCGAAGGCTGTCGAGGTCGTTGGCTGCGACGGGGAGGTAGTTGTCGCGGAATCGGACGGAGCAATCGTGCTCGCAGGCGTCGAACTGCCAGCAGAGCCCGCGGAGACACTCGCTTGTCCGGAAGCGACCGTCGTCAACTGACAGGTTGTACGACTTGTGACGATGTTCTTTTCGTAGAAGTACTGGCCGGGCGCAAGCGTCGGAACGCTCGTCGTCTGCGCAGCGACCTTCGCGGCGTCGGTCAAGAACACAACGACGCTGGCATGGGACGGTGACTGGCTGTGTCCGGTCGACGCAGCCTGACGCGGGGAGGATGGTTGGGGAACGTCGATTGCAATGATCAAGGCCGCCGCCGCGCACGCGGCGAGCAACGCACCAGCGGCCATCCGTCGCCGCTGACGTGAGCGCCGAGGGTGCCACGCGACGCGGGCTTCGTGGCGCGATGTCGCCAGGATTGACGAGAGCAGGGCGTGGTCATCCGCTGACGCCTCGTCGCCCGAGTCCGATCGGGCCGGATTGCGCACGGCAAGGTCGTCGAGGACGTTTGGCGACTTCATAGTGACTCTCCTTGAATTGACAACGAACTGGTCTCACCGGCGCGAACGGCCCGGATCACGGGCGTTTCGTTCGGACTGCTCTTTGACAACCGTCTGGCATCCGAGGTCGATTGCGATTCCGGCGCGTCTTCCAGTTCAAGCAGTCGAAGAAGACGGCGACGCGCTCGGTGGACGCGGACTTTGAACGTGGGCAGAGAGCATCCGAGAACGAATGCGGCGTCCGCTGCACTGAGCGACTCCCAGGCGATCAAGCGCAGCACCTCCCGATCGGATTCGCTCAGACGACGAAACGCAGTGGCCCAACTATCCAGCTCGACGACTTCCTCGCTCGGGTCTGGTCCTACCGGTTCCGGTGCGAGGCGAACTGGTGCCCGCTCCTCCGATCGCGCCAGCGACCGCCGCCAGTTGCTCACCTGAAACGCGGCAGCGCGATACAGCCAGGGCAGCGCAAAAGCTGGCACGTCGTCCAGATTCCGCCAAGCGACGAGGAACGTATCGGCCACGATGTCTTGTGCCGAGTCGTCGCCAACGCGACGGCGTGCATAGGCAAGGACAGGCGCTCGGAACGCGTCGAAGATCGCGGTGAAGCGTTGCTCGTCGGATTGTTCGCTCATCACTCCACTTACATCCGCTCGGCCTCAGAAGTTACAGGCGACCGCAGAATGCGCTCGGAGTTGTTCCGAACCGAGTCCGCGCGGTCACGGCGGCGTTCGTCGTCTGTCTGAATCGCCGCCAGAGCCAGCGCGCGGAGACGCGGCCTGAGGACGCGGGCATCACCGGGGCCGCGCCCCGCGCCCCCGTTGCCGACGGGTCCTCGGGCGGACGCGAAGAACGTCCTGCCCTACATTTTCGACCTACCTGAGATTTCGCCGGTTCCGGCGGCCCGCCATGTTTGGGAACTTGTGCCAGAACTTGTCGCGTACCCTCGGGCCAGATTGTTCGCCCGCTGAGCACCGCCCAGGGCTCGCCGTGACGAATCGCGACCGGCGTCTCGACGTCGAGTCCGGCCGGTCGCTGAGCGGGCCGAGAGGCGAAAGGGCTTTGCGACTGGACGGGGCCGAGGAGGATCCTCCTCGGGCGGGCCGAAACCGTCCAAGCCCTCGACCCTCGAGAGATACCAAAGTGATGGAGAAGCTACGCCGCGTTGGCAGCGTCCGTTCTGGCGCGCTCGACCCCGAGCACCTTGGTCGAAGTCGAGGGGTATGGAGTCGGTGTAGGTGACCTCGAGCTCGATGGGTGCCGCAGCCTCGTGGATCGCCGCTTCGTCCGCGTCGGGACGCAGCCGGATGGCAGCTGTCCAGCGGCCGTTCTCGAATCGCGCGCTGAACCTGGCGATGCCGTTGAGACGTCGACGAGCGAACCGGTGTGCCAGCCAGCCGTCCACCTCGCCGGCCGCCTCGCCCGGGCCGGGCGGCCAGAGCGCCTCGAGGTAGTCGCCAAGGTCGCTCCCCGTCGTAAACGAGGGCCGATGATCCCCCGGCGTCGCTCGCCCGTAGAACGAGTCGATTCGTTGCTGCGAGTGGCAGACGTCGATTAGTCGAAGCCTATGGCGGCCCCTCGGCGAAGGGCCTCAGGCTGCCATTACTCCTCCTGTTGACCCGAACCACGATCGTCACGCGACGCAGGCGCATCGTCATTTGGCATACCCGCGAGCAGAGAGGTCGGATCATGGAAGGTACTGGCTCGGACAGCGCACTCCTCGGGGGCGCCACTTCGACGCCCTCGGGCCGAGGCGGAGTCGCTTCGTTGTTGGCGCCCTCGACGATGCTGATGCCTGCGGCCGGGCGCGGCGAGGCGAGCCGAGCCCGCTTCGACCGTCGCGTGATCGTCGTCGCATTGACGCTGTTTTCCGTGCTTATGGCGTTCTCCGCACGCTACGGGTTCCACCGCGATGAGCTCTACTTCCTCGACTCCGCTCGGCACCTACAAGCTTCTTACGTCGACCAGCCCGTCTTCACGCCACTGATCGCCAGGCTCTCGCTGGCGCTGTTCGGACTCTCCCTCGTCGGCCTGCACCTATGGGCGGCGCTTGCCGGCTTCGGCACGGTCATCCTCGGCGGGCTGCTCGCTCGTGAGCTCGGCGGCGGCCAGCGCGCTCAGCTGATGGCCGCAATTGGCGTCGCCACCATGCCGGCGCTGCTCGCCGCCGACCACCTCACCGGCCCGACCGCCTTCGACGTGCTGGCCTGGTCCGGGCTCGCCCTGATCGCGGTGCGCATCGGGCGCACCGGCGATCCCCGCTGGTGGCTGGCCGGCGGAGCTGTGGTCGGGCTCGGGCTCACCAACAAGCACAGCATCGCGTTCCTCGCCCTCGCGCTCATCATCGGCACCGTGCTATCCGGGGGTTGGCGACTGATGTGCAACCGCTGGTTCGTGGCAGGCGCGGTCCTCGCCAGCGTATTCACGATCCCAGATCTCGTCTGGCAGGCAGGACACGGCTGGGCGACGGTGACGATGACCCGCAATCTCAACGTCGAGAACGGCGGAGCGGGCAGGATTGCCAACTTCGTCGTCGGCCAGGTGATCATGGCCTCGTTGGCGCTCGTGCCGGTGTGGGCGACGGGGGTCCGCTTCCTCTGGCGCTCAGGCCGACCGGCGTGGAAGGGCCTCGCGTGGGCGTACGCCCTGCTGCTCGTCTTCTTCGCCCTCACGACCGGCTCGAAGATCTACTACCTGCTCGGCGCCTACGTCTACCTGCTGGCGGCTGGCGCCGTCGCCCTCGAGGGCTGGCTCGCCGTCGGGCATCGATTGCGCAAGCTGCTCGCCGCGACGGCCCTCACAACGGTCGCTGCTGTGCCGCTCGTCCTTCCGGTGCTGCCGGCCGACGACATCGGATGGACCTACGGCGTCAACCAGGCTCTTGCCGAGTCAGTCGGCTGGCCCGGATTCGTCGGCACGGTTGCCGCCGCTTGGCACGGCCTTCCCGCGGCGACTCGAGCGCGATCGGTGCTCATCGCCCAGAACTACGGCGAGGCCGGGGCGATCAACGAACTCGGCCACTCGAGTGGGCTGCCCGTCGTCTTCGGAGACCAAAACAGCGGGTGGTGGTGGATGCCCGCCGGGATGCGCCCCGACGCGGTCGTCGCCATCGCGCCCGGGCCGGGAGATGTGACCGGTTTCCGGGGTTACTTGCTGGGTTTCTTCTCCTCGGTGCGCACCCTGGCGACGGTCGCCAACGATGCTGGGCTGCACAACCAGGAATGGGGTGGCCACATCTACCTCTGTACGGGACTGCGCCATTCCTGGCCCTCGGTCTGGCAGGCGCTGCGTCACTACGGCTGAACGTGATCGCGACCTGCTGACTAATGAGGCCACTCGTCATGAGCGGTTCGACACAGGTACTGGCTCGGCGATGCGCCGCGAGGTGCACAACACGCGTTCGTCATTGAGCAGAACCGCATCAGCACCACCGATCGGGTGATGTCACCGGGCTGGACCCACCAGTCGCCTCGACGTAGACGGCTGAACGAGTTCTCGACGAGGTTGGTCGCGTAGGCCGGCGCGTAAATCAGACGAATGGGTGTAGAAGCAGCGCAAGCTTGCGGAACGTCGCGATGCCCGCGAATACGCGATCTGTGTGCCATCGTGGTCCGCCACGGTGGCCGTGTCGTTGGTCGGTTCCTGGTTCATGTCACACCGCCTCAGGACTGATCTGGCAACGGTCGCCTCCGTCGAGCGGGTGGAGGTGGTTTTCGCCGTCGAGCAGTTGGCGGAGATGTTGTCGAATCATGGGCCATTCTGCGGCGATGATCGAGTAGTAGGCCTTGTCGCGGATCGTCCCGTCGAGCGCTGGCATGTGGGCCCGCCGAATTCCCTCAGCTCTCGCACCGATCCTTTCGATGGCGGTGCGAGACTGGACATTGCACGCGTCGGTCTTGAGCGTCACCCGGCGAACGCCCCAAGCCTCAAAAGCGTGGGCGAGCATGAGCAGTTTTGTCTCGGTGTTGACGCCCGTTCGCTGGACGCTGGCCGCCAGCCACGTCCCGCCCACCTCGGCAGCACTAGGCCGCAACCCGGTCTGCATCCTCGTGCCGTGCCACCGGGTGGTCGGTGCCGGCGGAAAGTTGACGGGGTATGCCGGAGGACTCGCTCGCAAGCAACGTCTCCTCGATCTCGAGGCCGAGGAGCTCGGGTGGCCCTGGCGGCTGTTCTGAGATGCGACCTCACGTTTCGCATCGGCCGGGCGTCTACGGACCGTGACCGACAAGCAACCCTTCTCTGAGGTGGTCTCGGTGCACGGCCCGACCGTCCTGCGAGTGTGCAGGACCATCGTCGGCGCGGTGGACGCTGACGATGCCTGGTCCGAGACCTTTCTTTCAGCGCTGCGGGCGTACCCCGGTCTCCCGGCCGACGCCAACGTCGAGGCCTGGCTCGTGACCATCGCCCACCGCCGCTCCATCGACATCCTGCGCAAGACCAAGCGCACCCCGACGCCGGTGGCAGAGGTCCCTGCGACGACCACCGAACTCGACCTCGGCGGCGCACTGGACCTTCCTCAGTTGCTCGCCCGGCTCCCAGACCGACAGCGGTCCGCCGTCGTCTACCACTACCTCGGCGGCCTTCCCTACGCGGAAGTCGCCGCCGTGATGGGCGGGAGCACCGTCGCCGCACGCCGGGCCGCAGCCGACGGAATCGCCAACCTCCGCACGGCCCGCACGGCCCGCACATCCAGACACGAGACGGAAGGACCGGTGTAATGACGATGACCATCGAACAACCAGACAAGGACCTCGCCGAGTTGTTCGGCCCATCGCCTGGTGAGGACGAGCTCGCGCCGCTGTACGCGCAACTCGTCGACCGTGCCGATTCCGAGGGGCTGCTCGACCTCGCCTACCGCACACTCGACACCCCGGTCGGCGCCCTGTTGCTGGCCGCTACCCCGGCCGGCCTCGTCCGGGTCGCCTACGAGCGCGAAGGGCTCGACACGGTGCTCAACACCCTCGCCGACAAGGTCAGCCCGCGGATCCTCGAGACCCCGCGGCGGCTCGACGAGGTTGCCCGCCAGCTGGACGAGTACTTCGCGGGACAGCGGACAGCGTTCGAGCTGTCGATCGACCTCAGCCTGTCGGCCGGCTTCCGCCGTTCGGTGCTGACGTACCTGCCGGCGATCGCCTACGGCGAGACGGCGAGCTACCAATCCGTCGCCGCCGCGGTGGACAACCCGAAGGCGGTGCGGGCGGTCGGCACGGCCTGCGCGACGAACCCGTTGCCGGTAGTCATCCCGTGCCACAGGGTCATCCGCTCGGATGGGCAGCTCGGTGCCTACCTCGGCGGGGCGGAGGTCAAGCACCAGCTGCTCGACCTCGAGGCGCACCGATGAGCCCGGCCGCCGAGACGGCGTCGGCGTACCGTCGCCGCGTCGACGGCGCCGACTGGACGGCGGTCGCAACCGAACTCGACGAGCTCGGTTGCGCTCTCCTTCCGCGGCTGCTGACCGCAGCCGACGCCCGGGACCTCATCAAGCTCTACGACCGCGACGACGCCTTCCGCTCGACGGTGGTGATGGGGCGCCACCGCTTCGGCGAGGGCGAGTACCGCTACCTGGCTGCGCCGCTCCCAGTGGCCGTCAACGAGCTGCGCCACGCGCTCTACCCGCACCTGCTCCCGATCGCGCGGGACTGGTACGAAAAGCTCGGGCGTCCGACGCCGTGGCCGGACACATTTGGCGAGTGGCTCGACCAGTGCCACCGCGCCGGGCAGACAAAGCCGACGCCGCTCATCTTGAAGTACGGGCCGGGCGACTGGAACGCCCTTCACCGCGACCTCTACGGCGACCTCGTCTTCCCGCTGCAGGTGGTCATCAACCTGACCGAGCCGGGCAAGGACCACACCGGCGGCGAGTTCCTCCTGGCCGAGCAGCGGCCACGAGCGCAGTCGCGCGGCACATCAACGACTCTCCCCTACCTTCAGGGGCTGGTCTTCACAACCCGGGATCGGCCGATCGCCACCCAGCGCGGCTGGTCGGCAGCACCCGTCCGCCACGGCGTCTCGGTGGTGCGCTCCGGTCGGCGCTTCACGCTCGGCATCCTGCTCCACGACGCAGCGTGATGACACCGCCGACGAGGGCCTCCGCCCTGAGCTGAGCGGTGACGCAGTACCTGCTGATCGTCGACAGCCGCTATCCGTCCGACGACGGCGTGAACGGGCTTCCCGGGGAGTCGTGGTCGAGGACGAGGCCCATCCCGATCGCGTCCCACAGCTGGCCGTTGTTCCGCCGGTAGTGCCGGCGGAGGACCGCCTCTTCGGCGAAGCCAAACTTCCGGTACAGCGCCTGCGCCGCGGTGTTGTGCGGCCACACCTCGAGCACGACCTTGTGGGCGCCGCGCTCGCGCGCCCAGGCGATCCCCGTTTCCATGAGCTGCGAGCCGACACCCCGGCGCCGCCACGCGGCGTCGACCAGCATCCCGAGCTCGGCGAGCCCCCGGGAGAGCTCCATCCCGAGCACGCCGATCAGGCGCCCACCGTGGTGAGCAAGGAAGGTCTCCTGGTCGGCCGAGTCGAGTGAACGCTGGAACCGCTCTCGGCGCGCCTCCTGGTCGAGCGGCGCCTCGCTCCCGACCCACTTCCCCTCCGCGGCGACCTCGGAGAAGAGGCTGAACCAGCCCGCGAAGTCCTCGCTCGCAGCGCTCCGGATCTCGACGCCCTCCACGGCACGAGTATGGGCCCGCGGGCCGTACCGCGACGTCCGGCTCAGCCCGGCGCGCCCTCGCCGCGGGCGCGCCGCTCGGCGTCGTGCTTGTCGAACATCCCCTGCGCGGCTGCACGGCGGAGCTCGCTCAGCTCGGCGGTGCGCTCGCTCACCCAGCGGTAGGAGTCCTCGCGGGCGCTGTTCGCCCCGCTGAAGTGCGGCATCACGTAGCGGGCGTAGAGCTCGTAGGAGCGCTTCGTCGCCTCCCAGTCCGCCCAGTTGTGCGCCTGCAGGAGGACCGCGCCGAACTCGCCCTGCTTGTCCTGCAGCTGCTCGATGCGGGCGATCGCGTCGTCGGGGGTGCCAATCACCGCGATCTGCTGCTCGATGTACCAGTCGACGGTGTCGGCCCCCTCGGGGACGAAGATCCGCGGCATGTTGTTGTTGAAGTAGTCGACGAAGGCCTTGAGGCCGAAGCGGACATCGAGCGCGGCCTGCTCGCGGCTCTCGGCGAGGTGCATCAGCACGACGAGGCGGAGGCGGCTGGGGTCCATCTGCCGCCCGTGCTCGGCGGCGACCTCGCAGGCGATCTGCCAGTTCACGGCCAGCGCGTCGAACCCGGCGCGCTCGCCCGCCGCGACACAGAGCATCCCGAGGTCGTAGCGGCCGGCAAGGCGACCGCCGGAGGGGGTGACCGCACTCGCCACCGCGACCTCGGGGAAGGGGCGGGTGTAGGGGAGGAGGTGGAGGCGTGCGTCGTGCAGGGAGTACCAGTCGGTCTCCTCGGTGACGACCTCGCCGCGGAACAGGCGCAGGATCACGTCGAGGGACTCGGCCATCCGGTCCCGCTGCACCATCGGGTCGATGCCGAGCATCAAGGCGTCCGAGGCGAGCAGCCCAGGGCCGGCGCCGAACATCACCCGCCCGCGCGTCATGTGGTCGAGCTGGACGATGCGGTTCGCGACCATCAAAGGGTTGTGATACGGGAGGGAGACGACGCCGGTGCCGAGGCGGAGATGGCGGGTGCGGGACGCCGCAGCAGCGATGAAGAGCTCGGGCGAGCTGATCGTCTCGAAGCCCGCGGAGTGGTGCTCGCCGATCCACGCCTCCTGGAAGTCCAGGCGGTCGAGGAGCTCGACGAGCTCGAAGTCCCGCTCCAGACAGAGCGTCGGGTTCTCGTGCGCCTGATGGAACGGGGCGAGGAAGATGCCGTGACGAAGCGGGGTGCTCACCGCCGCCTCCCCCGCCTCACCGGTCCCTCCGCGCGCCGCCGACGGAACGTCGCAGGGCCGTGGCGCGCCTCATCGGAGAGCCGATGGTAGAGCGCCGCCGTCGGGTGTGTCGCCGGCCGCGCGTGCGCGGTCGCGTTCCTGCTCGCCGAGCACCTGCTCGAGGAGGGTCTCTGCCGGCTCGTAGGCCGCGTCGAGGGCGAGCGCCGACCGCAGCGAGGTGATGGCGTCCTCCACCCGCCCGAGGTGCAGCTCGCAGAGGGCGGCGTTGTACCACGTGTTGGCGCGTGGGCCGGTCCGCTCGATCGAGCGCCCGAAGTACTCGAGCGCCGCCGCGTACGCGCCCGCCGGGGCGAGGATCGCCGCGATCCCGTAGGCGAGGTCGGTGTCGTCGATCGGGAAGTCGTGCAGCCAGGTGCGCCCGAGCACCCGCGCCAGCTCCTCGAGCTCGGCGTCGTCGAGGACGTCGTCCTCCTTCGCGAAGCCGTCGACGCTGAGGCGGAGCAGGTAGGGGTCGTAGCCGCCGAGGCGGAGGACCGCCAGGTGCTCGGCGTGGACCGGGCGACGCTCCCCCTCGCCGAGCGCCGCCTTCACCAGCAGGTAGATGTCCTCGGGGCCGGCCTCGCCGACGACGCGGGCGTAGCAGCGGCGCAGCGCGGCGGCCGGCGCCTCCTCGCCGAAGCACAGCGCCGCGACGAGCAGCGCCGTGGGCGGGGCCTCGGGAAGCAGCACGCGGCGCGGCGCGGCGGCGCGGGCGAGGATCGAGAGGTCGACGGGGAGCGACATCGAGCCCCCGTGCACGCCCATCGCGATGAGGGCGCCGGGGCGGTGGGCGGTGGCCCCGCCGGCGGGGAGCACCGCGGGGCCGGGGCGGACCGCCGGGTCGGCCTTGATCGCCTCGTCGACGGCCGAAGCCTCGGGGTTGGCGAGGGGGACACGGCCCGGCCGCTCACCGATCAAACAGAGGAGGCGGCCGCCCGAGAGCCGGAGGAAGGTGTCGAGGGTCCGCAGCGCGTCGGCCGGGAAGAGGAAGCGCCCCTCGGGTCGCGCGGCCGCGCACTCGCGGAGCAGCCCGTCGATGCGCGCCTCCTCGTAACGCCCGGGCGGGACCTCGACGGGCGTCGTCGAGAGGAAGACCCGGCGGAAGAAGTCGGGGTCGCCGAGCTCGGGGAAGGGGGTCTCGGCACAGGTCGTGACGAGCTCCTCGCGAAGCGCTCCCCCGGCCGTGGTGAAGAGGTCCTGGGGGATGACGTCGAAGAGGTAGTTGGCGACGAGGACGAGCGGGTTCACCACCTCGTCGAGGGGCGCGCCCGAGCCCTCGCGGCGGAGGGCCGTCGAGGTGCCCGCCTCGAAGTACGCCCAGTCGACCTCGCCCGCGGCGATCAGCGGGGCGAGCATCGGGTGGGCCGGGTAGCTGGCGATGTTCTCGGCGACGCGGTCGGTGAGGACGTAGACGACGTGGAAGGGGGCGAGGGCCTCCCGGTCGAGCGCCAACAGCACCTCGAAGGCGAGGCGTCCCGAGCCGGAGCCGACCTCGACGACGTAGAGGGGGGCTGCCGGGTCGACCGGCCCCATCACCCCGGCGCGGCAGTCCGCGACGAAGGACTCGATCAGGCGGGCATAGCTGCGGGCGAGGATCGGGCCGGTGGTGAGGGTGTGGGGCACCTCCCCCGAGGCCCACGCCTGCTGGCCGGCGCCCTCGTAGTAGCGGTTCTGCGCCCGCCAGAGCACCGACTGGGAGAGCGGACGGGCGCTCTCGAAGATCTGCCCCTCCGCCCCCGCAACACCGCCAGGGAACCCCGCCACCTGCCCGACCTTAGAAGAGGCGGGCGGCGGTCACCGCCCGGCGGGGACTCCGAAGGGGCTTAACTCGCGCGACGCGTTGGCGAAGGAGGCGATCGCCTCGAGCAGCGCCGGGTAGCGCTCCTCGTCGATCTCGGCGAGGATCGCGCGGATCGCACCGAGGCGTCCGCGGGTGACCTCCTCGACGAGGAAGCGGCCGTTGTCGGCGAGGGCGACCTGCACCTCTCGGCGGTCCTCGACGGAGCGGTTGCGGCCGATGAGCTGCTTCGCGACGAGCCGGTCGCAGAGCCGCGTCGCCGTCGAGGGGCTGACGTGCAGCGCCTCGGCGAGGGCGGCGACGCGGCTGCTCCCCGACTCCGCGAGCACGACGAGGGCCCGGTACTGAAGGACGGTGAGCTCTTCCTGGGCGGCGAGGGTGCGCGCCGCGATCTCGGCCATCACCCTCGTCACTTCGAGGAAGGCCTCCGACAGCTCCGCAAGCAATCCGTCGGTATCAGGGAGCGGGGGCATCTCGTTTCTCACCATACGCTTGCACGCCTGATGAGGATTTGCACGGGAACCGGCTACACATTTCATGTCTGTCGCGTCATGTCTGTCGCGCTGTTCCCTCGCGGGTGATCTGTATAATCGATCATACGTATTCTTTAAAACAGTTTGACAGATAGACCCAGTAGGAGCACAATGGTTCCAACGCCACAGCAGAGGAGGTGACAGACAATGACCAACGCCAACAACGAATACAGCAACCGGGTGTTCGAGACCGCTCGTTTCGGGGCCTACATCCCGAACGACCCCGAGCTCGAGGCACGGAGCGGCGGCACCAACTACGCCGGCATCCGCGACATCGCCCGCAACACGCTGCGTTCCACCTGGGAGGTACTCGCCCTCGTGCTGCGCAACGACTCCCCCGAGACGTTCTGACCCCGCCGCTACGCCGCTCGCGCAGTCCCGCCGCCGACCGGCGGCGTCACATCCGGCAATCCGACGAGGCTGCGGTACCCCCGCACCCCGTTGGGCGCCGGAGCCGGGCCGGGGACGCCTCCCCACCCGAAGGCTGACAGCTCCCCGCCGCAGCGGGCACCGTGGTAGACCCGATCCCGTGCAGATCGGTGTTGTCTTCCCCCAAACCGAGATCGGGAACGACCCCGGCGCCGTACGCGCCTACGCGACGGGCGCCGAGGAGCTGGGCTACCGCCACCTCCTGGCCTACGACCACGTCGTCGGCGCCGACCGCGAGGTGCACGAGGGGTGGTCCGGCCCCTACGACCTGCACAGCACCTTCCACGAGCCCTTCGTCCTCTACGGCTACCTCGCCGCCTTCACGAGCCTCGAGCTCGTGACCGGGATCATCATCCTCCCGCAGCGCCAGACCGTGCTCGCCGCCAAGCAGGCCGCCGAGATCGACCTGCTCACGGGGGGCCGCTTCCGTCTCGGCATCGGCCTCGGGTGGAACGCCGTCGAGTACCAGGCGCTCGGCAAGGACTTCTCGGACCGCGGCGCGCGCGTCGTCGAGCAGGTCGCGCTGCTGCGCCGGCTCTTCACCGAGGAGAGCGTGAGCTTCGAGGGGCGCTTCGAGACCGTGCACGGCGCGGGCCTCCGCCCGCTCCCGGTGCAGCAGCCGATCCCGATCTGGTTCGGGGCCAACAGCGAGCCCGCGCTCCGGCGCGCTGGCGCGCTCGGCGACGGCTGGTTCCCCCAGCGCAAGCCGGGCGACGGCCTCGAGGAGGCGAAGGCGATCGTCGACGGGGCGGCGAGCGACGCCGGGCGCGCGCCGGGCGACCTCGGCATGGAGGGGCGGGCGCGCGTCGACGACTCCCTCGCCGAAAGCGTCGCCGCCTGGCGGGCGGCCGGCGCGAGCCACCTCTCGCTGAACACGATGGGCACCGGCCGCGGGGACGTGGAGGGCCACCTCGAGGCGCTCCGCGAGGCCCGCTCGGTGCTCGATTGAGGGCGCGGCGGCCGCACAACAGCGGGCGCCAATGAGCACTCCGGGCGCCGCGCTGCCGCCAGCCGTCGCGCCGGCAGAGGAGCGTCCGCTCTACTCGCGGCGCAAGCGCTGGACGATCTTCGCCACGGTCTCGGTCAGCCTGATGATGTCCTCGATCGACCAGACGATCGTCGCCACGGCCTTCCACACGGTCGGCCACGAGCTGCACTCCTCGGTCGCCTGGACGGCCTGGACGATCACCGGCTACCAGCTCGGCACGATCCTGGCCCAGCCGGTGATGGGGAGGATGAGCGACCAGTTCGGCCGGCGGCGGGTCTTCATCGCCTGCATCCTGATCTTCACCCTCGCCTCGCTCGCCTGCGGCCTCGCCCCCGACATCTACGTCCTCGTCGCGCTGCGCGTCGTGCAGGCGCTCGGTGGCGGCGGCTTCATGCCCTCGGCGACGGGGATGGTCTCCGACGTCTTTCGCGAAGACCGCGACCGGGCGATCGGGATGTTCACGAGCATGTTCCCGATCGGCTCGTTGGCGGGGCCGATCTTCGGCGGGATCATCATCACCTACGGCTCGTGGCGGGAGATCTTCCTCATCAACGTCCCGATCGGGGCGGTGCTGCTGCTGCTCGCGTTGCGCAACCTCCCCGACGGCCGCGGCCGCTCCGCCCGCCGCGCCGACTTCGGCGGCATCGCCCTGCTCGCCGCGTTCACCGGCGCCCTGATGACGGCGATCACGGTGCTCGGCAACGCCACCGGCACCTTCTCCTCGGCACTGGTCTCCCCGGTCTTCCTCACCTGCGCCGTGGCCTTCGTCGTCTTCCTCGTCGCCTTCGTCCGCCACCTCGGCCGGACCGCCGAGCCGCTCATCCCCCTCAAGCTCCTCTCGACCCGCGCCTTTGGGACGATGAACCTCCTCAACTTCATCTTCGGCGGCAGCGTCGTCGGCTTCGGGGCGCTCGTGCCCCTCTACGCCCAGGTCCGCTACGGCATCAACTCCCTACAGGCGGGGACGCTGCTCACCGCCCGTTCGGCGGGGGCGGTCATCGTCGCCGGCCTCACCTCGTTCGCGCTGCGGCGCATCGGCTACCGCCTGCCGATGGCGGTGGGCTTCGGCGTCGCGGTGTGCGGCCTCGTCCTCCTCGCCATCGGGCCGCCCGCCGTCTCGGTCTACGCCTGGCTCGCCATCGGCTCGGCCCTCATGGGGATCGGCAACGGCATCGCCGCCCCGGCGACGAACAACGCCGTGCTCGCCCTCGCGCCGGGCGACGTCGCCTCGATCGCCGGGCTGCGGGGCTCGATCCGCCAGCTCGGTGGCATCGTCGCGATCTCGGTGACGACCGCCTTCGTCACCTACCACCGCGGCGATGCAGGGGCGACCTTCTCGCACTGCTTCATCGCCTTCGCGGTGCTCATCGTCCTCGTCTCGCCGCTCATCTTCACCGTCCCCGAGCGCCGCGCCGACTGGTAGGACGCGGCCGTCGCTCAAAAGGCGGGCGCCACCCCCGGCGGCAGCGGGACGCGGAAGACGTTCAGGCTGAGGGCGAGCGCCTCGTAGTAACCGGTGAGGTACACGAGGTCGGTGACGAGCTGCAGGCCGAGGGACTCGTGCGCCTGGGCGTACTGCGCGTCGGAGAGATCCCGGTCGCGCACGAGCGCCTGCACCAGCTCGCGGATGCGCCGCTCCTCCTCGGAGAGGCTCGCCGCCTCACCACCGGTGCGGATCGCCTCCACCTCGTCCGCGCTGAGCCCCGCGAGGTAGCCGGTCTCGCGGTGGGCGTACCACTCGAACTCGCTCTTGTGCGCCCGCGCCACCTCGAGGATCGCGATCTCGCGGGCGCGGCCCGAAATCTCGGTGCGGTAGCGGATGGCGGCGCCGAGCGCCTGCAGGATCTCCCCCACGCCGGGATCGACGAGCATCGCGTTGAAGGGGCCGAACAGGCGGCCCTCCTCGTCCAGGCGCTGGATCGCCTGCGGGCCGACCGAGCGGGGGCCGCCGGTGATCGCGTCGTAGACACGGCGCTGGTCCTCGTTGAGCTCTCCCGGCTCGTACCAGTGCAGGCGTCCGTGGTCCATGGTCCGTCCTCTCCGCGGCGGCCTACACCGCTCGCCAGTAGATGATCGCGTCCCGGCCCTCGACGGCGCGCGGGACGCGCCCGATCTCGGCCCAGCCGAGCTCCTCGTAGAGCGCCCGCGCCGGGTTGTCGACGAAGACGAGGTTGAACTGCACGGCGTCGAAGCCGAGCAGCGGCGCCCGCCAGATCGAGTCCTCGCAGAGCAGGCGCCCGATGCCCCGCCGGCGCTCAGGCGCGGCGACGAGGTAGCCGGCGTTGGCGATGTGCGCGGCGCGCCCGGGCGAGTTGGGCTTCAGGTAGTAGGCGCCCGCCAGCTCGCCCCCGAGGCGGGCCGCGATCACCGTCGTCACCGGCCGCACCCAGGTCTCCTCGAAGACCTGGCGGGTGAGCGGCGGGGCGTGCGGGTAGCCCTCGCCTGCCGTGACGACGTCGGCGAAGAGGGAGAACAGCGCCGCGTGCTCGTCGTCGCGCAGCGGTCCGAGGGCGACCGGCGCGCCGTCGCGCGCGCTCCTCGTCTCCTCGGCTGCGGCGCGCTCGCGCATCGGACCTCCCTCGGGGGCCCATCGTGCCAGAGGGCCGGGAGCGGGTGGGCGGTCCGCGCCGGGGCGGCGTTTAGATTGGCGCTGGACAAGGAGGGGAGATGAGCGACACCTCGCACACCATCGCCGCGCTCTTCGAGGAAGGGCGGACCTTCCCCCCGCCGCCCGAGTTCGCCGCCCAGGCGCTCGTCAGGGACCGGGGGCTCTTCGACGAGGCGGCCGCCGACCCGCTCGCCTACTGGGGGCGCCAGGCGGAGGCGATCGAGTGGCGCAGCCCCTTCGAGGAGGTCCTCGACTGGTCGGGCGCGCCCTTTGCCCGCTGGTTCGGCGGCGGCACCCTGAACGTCACCGAGAGCTGCCTCGACCGTCACCTCAGCACCCACCCCGACCGCGTCGCCTACCACTGGGAGGGCGAGCCGGGCGACCGCCGCAGCCTCACCTACGCCGAGCTGCACGCCGAGGTCTGCCGCCTCGCGAACGGCCTCGCCTCGCTCGGGATCGAAAAGGGCGACCGCGTCGCGATCTACATGGGGATGGTCCCCGAGCTCCCGATCGCCCTCCTCGCCTGCGCGCGCCTCGGCGCCGCCCACTCGGTGATCTTCGGGGGCTTCTCCGCCGAGGCCCTCGCCGACCGCATCAACGACGCCGCTGCCAAGGCGCTCATCACCTGCGACGGCGCATGGCGCGCCGGCCAGGTCGTGCCGCTCAAGGAGATGGCCGACGACGCGCTCACCCGCACGCCCACGGTGACCTCGGTGGTGGTGCTGCGACGGACCGGCAACGAGATCGCGATGACCCCGGGGCGCGACGTCGACTACCACGAGCTCGTCACCGACCAGCCGCCGACCTGCGCGGCGGTCGAGTGCGACAGCGAGGACCTGCTCTTCCTCCTCTACACCTCGGGCACGACCGGCAAGCCGAAGGGGATCATCCACACCTGCGCCGGCTACCTCGTCGGCACGGCGACGACCCACAAGATGGTCTTCGACCTCCACGAGGACTCCGACGTCTACTGGTGCACCGCCGACGTCGGCTGGGTCACCGGCCACAGCTACGTCGTCTACGGGCCGCTCGCCAACGGCGCCACCTCGGTGCTCTACGAGGGCGCGCCGCAGCACCCGGCGCGCGACCGCTTCTGGGAGATCGTCGAGCGTTACAAGGTGACGATCCTCTACACCGCGCCCACCTCGATCCGCACCTTCATGAAGTGGGGCAGCGAGCTCCCCGCCGCGCACGACCTCTCGAGCCTGCGCCTCCTCGGCAGCGTCGGCGAGCCAATCAACCCGGAGGCCTGGATCTGGTACCGGGAGGTGATCGGCGGATCGGCCTGTCCGGTCGTCGACACCTGGTGGCAGACCGAGACCGGCTCGATCATGATCTCGCCGCTCCCGGGGATCTCGGTCACCAAGCCGAGCTCGGCGAGCGCGCCGCTCCCGGGGATCGCCGCCGACGTCGTCGACGACGCCGGGCGCAGCCTCGCACTCGGCGAGGGCGGCTACCTCGTGCTCACCGCGCCCTGGCCGGCGATGACCCGCGGCATCTACGGCGACCCGGAGCGCTTCGTCGAGACCTACTGGAGCCGCTTCTCGGACCCGGAGAAGGGGCGTTGGGTCTACTTCGCGGGCGACGGCGCGAAGCGCGACGGGGACGGCGACTACTGGCTCCTCGGCCGCGTCGACGACGTGATGAACATCTCCGGCCACCGCATCTCGACCCTCGAGGTGGAGTCGGCCCTCGTCGACCACCAGGCCGTCGCCGAGGCGGCGGTGATCGGACGCGCCGACGAGGTGACCGGGCAGGCGATCGCCGCCTTCGTCACCCTGAAGGGCGAGCGCGTCGGTGACGAGGCGCTGCTCCAGGAACTGCGCGAGCACGTCGCCGTGAAGATCGGCAAGATCGCCCGCCCCGCCTCGATCGTCTTCACCGACGAGCTGCCGAAGACCCGCTCCGGGAAGATCATGCGCCGGCTGCTGCGCGACATCTCCGAGCAGCGCCAGCTCGGGGACGTGACGACCCTCGCCAACGCCGCGGTCGTGGAGGAGATCGCCGAGCGGGCGCGCCTCGCGCCGGCGACCGAGGACTGACACCGGCGCTCCCGGGCCGGCACCCCCCGCCGGGGGCGGGGCGAAAGTAGCGTCGGGCGCGTGCCGCCCCGCGTCCCGAAGCTCCCCTCGGCGAGAAAGTTCCCCGGCCCGAAGCTTCCGAGCGGGAAGCGGCCCGCGGGGCCGAAGCTGCCGACGGCGAAGAAGCTCGCGCTCCCAAAGGCGGCGGGGGCGAAGCTCCCCGCGGCCAAGCTCCCCGCGGCGAAGAAGCTCGCCGGCCCGAAGCTCCCCGGGGGGAAGAAGATCGCGCCCCCGAAGGCCCCCGGCGCGAAGAAGTTCGCCGGCCCGAAGCTGCCCGGGGTGAAGAAGCTCGCCCCTCCGAAGGCGCCGGGGGCGAAGAAGCTCGCCGCCCCGAAGGTCCCCGGGGGCAAGAAGCTCGCCCTCCCGAAGGCCCCCGCGGGGAAGAAGGTCCCGGTCGGCCGGCAGTCGGCGAAGAAGCTGAAGGGGCCGAAGCTCCCCGCGCAGAAGAAGATGGGGAAGCAGAAGCTCGCCGCGAGACGGCTGAAGGCGCAGAAGAAGCTCTCGGTAAAGAAGCTCACCGGGGCGAAGAAGGCGCGTCTCAAGCACTCCGAGCAGCTGGCGAAGAAGCAGCAGGCCCCCAAGGCCGCGGCGAAGAAGCTCCCGAAGGTGAAGAAGCTCCCGAAGCGGCCACCGGCGAAGAAGCTCGCCCCCCCGAAGGCGGGCGGCAAGAAGGTGGCGCCTCCGAAGATCGCCGCCAAGAAGCTGCCCGCCAAGAAGCTGCCAGCGGCCAAGGCGCTCCCCGGGGCGAAGGACGCGAAGAAGCTCGCCGCGCCGAAGCTCGCGAGCAAGCGCCCCCCGGGCAAGCTGAAGATGAAGGCGATGGCCAAGGGCAAGGCGACGCCGCCGACCAAGGCCGCGCCGAAGCTCCCCGCCGCCGGGGGCGCGGGCGCTGCGGCGGGGGGGCCGGCCGCGAAGCTCCCCAGCGCGGCCAAGGCACCACATGCGGGCTCCGGAGGGCCGCCGCGGCCGCCCGGCAAGCTGAAGATGAAGGCGATGTCGAGGGGCCAGCTCCCGCCCCGCCAGCCACCACGAGCGCCGGCGCCGAAGCTTCCGAGCGCGCCGCGGGCACCGAAGCCCCCGGGCAAGCTGAAGATGAAGGCGCTCGGCGCGCAGGCGCCGCCGCTCCCCTCCGCGCCCGGCTGAGTCAGCCGCTCTTGTCGAGATCGAGCAGCAGCGCCTGCAGGAGGAGCGGCTCGCTCGGGTTCCGCTCGACCCACTTCGCCGCCTCGTCGATGCGCTCACAGGCGCGCACCAGTCCCGCTGCCCGCCTGGGCGGGAGGTTCGGGGCGTCGAGGCGCGCCCGGTAGGCGGCGGCGAGGGTCGCGAGGCCGGCGCGCAGCTCGTCGGTGCGCAGGCGGCGTTGCTCACGGCGGTGGCGCTGTTCGATCTGCTGGCGGCCGGCGATGGTCCGGTCGCCGCGGCGCGTCGCCTCCTCGGCGAGCACCGCGAGCTCGGCCTCCTGGCGCTCCCGCACCACGGCGAGCAGCTGCTCGGCACCGGAGAGGAGCTCCGCGACGGTCCTCGCCACGGTCGCGCCGGTGCCGTCGAGCGCCTCGGGGACCGCCCGCCAGCGCGCCTGGCGCGCCGCGAATTGCGGGTCCGCGGCGATGAGCGAAGCCCGGTCGAAGCGACCGTGCGCGGCGGCGGCCGCGGCCGTGGCGACCCCCGCTTCGACGCCGCCCTCGAGGAGCAGCGCCTCGATGCTGCCCTCGTCGAGCGCCGCGAAGTGCACCGGCACGCAGCGGCTCGCGATCGTCACCAGCTCAGGGGGGAGCGCATCGGCGAGGACGACGAAGACCGTGGAAGCGGGCGGCTCCTCGATCGTCTTCAACAGCGCCGGAGCGGCCTCCTCGACGAGGTGGAAGTCGACGAGGACGACCAGCTGCAGCCGGCTGACGGCAGGTGCCCGCTGGGCGATCCTCGCCACCTCGCGCGCCTGATCGACGCTGATCGCGGCCCCCTGGCGCTCGACGAAGGTGACGTCGGGGTGGCGGCCGGCGAGGACGTCGCGGCACGACGGGCAATCACCGCAGCCACCCTCGGGGCACAGCAGCGCCGCCGCGAAGGCGGTCGCGGCGCGGCGCTTGCCCGATCCGGGAGGGCCGAGGAACAGGTAGGCGTGCAGCGGGCTCGCCGCCGAGGCGGCGAGCAGGTCGACGGCGTGCGGTTGGCCGATGACCCGCCCGAAGACCGGAGGGGCCGGCGTCGCGCCGGCCGTCACGCCGGCACCGCCGGTGGCCCGAGACGCGCCGTGACGACCTCCCGGACGCGACCCTCGACCTCGTCCGGGCTGCCGCTCGCGTCGAGGAGCGCCCAGCCGCGGGGGTCGGCGGCGGCGATCGCCCGGAAGCCGGCGAAGACCCGCTCGTGGAAGGCGTCCCCCTCGGCTTCGATGCGGTCGGCCTCGCTCTTGCGCCGCGCCTTCGCGACCGCGGGGTCGAGGTCGAGCAGCACGGTGAGGTCGGGCTGCAGGCCGGCGGTCGCGAGCTCGCTCGCCACCAGCACGTCCTCGAGGGGGAGGCCCCGCCCGTGGCCCTGGTAGGCGAGGGTCGAGCCGGAGAAGCGGTCGCAGACCACGTCGCGCCCCGCGAGGAGCGTCGGGGAGATCAGCTCGACGACGTGCTGGGCGCGAGCCGCGGCCACGAGCAGCAGCTCGGCGCGCGGTGAGATCACTCCGACCGCCTCCCCGAGGAACAGCGCGCGCACGGCGTCGCCGAGCGCGCTCCCCCCGGGCTCGCGGGTGAGGAGCGCCCCGAGGTGGCGGGCGAGGCGTTCGGCCTGGGTCGACTTGCCCGTCCCCTCACCACCTTCGAAGACGATGAACCTGCCGCGCGACGCCACCGGCGCAGACTACGGCCGGACCGCGACCGCGGGGCCGCCCGCCGGGGTCATTCCGGCGCGGGCGCTGCTGCCTTGCGGACGGCGGCCTTCTTCGCCGTGGCCTTCTTCGCCGCCGCCTTCTTCGCCGCCGCCTTCTTCACGGTGGCCTTCTTCGCCCCGGCCTTCTTGGCGGCGGCCCTCTTCGCCGGGCGCTTCGCGCCCGCTGCCTTCTTCGCGCCCCGCCCGCGGGCCGGGGAGGGCCCAGCGGCGCGCTTGTCGGCGAGGAGCTCGGCGGCGCGGTCGAGGGTGAGACTGTCGGCGTCGTCGCCGCGTCGCAGCGAGGCGTTCACGGTGCCGTCGGTGACGTAGGGGCCGAAGCGCCCCGAGCGGAGCACGATCGGGGAGTTGGTCGCCGGGTCGGTGCCGATCTCGCGCAACGGCGCCGCCGCCTGGCGCCCGAAGCGTCGCTCCTTCGGCTGCGCGAAGAGCGCGAGCGCCTCCTCGAGGGTGATCTCGAGGAGGCGCTCCTCGCCCTCCACGCTGCGCGAGTCGCTCCCCTTCTGCAGGTACGGGCCGTAGCGGCCGTTGCGGGCGACGATCTCCTCGCCGCCCTCGGGGTCGCTGCCGACGACGCGCGGCAGGCGCAGCAGCTGCAGCGCGTTGTCGAGGGTGACGGTCTCGGGGGACATCGACTTGAAGAGCGAGGCGGTGCGCGGCTTGTCGCCTCCACCGGCCTCCCCCGCCTGCACGTAGGGGCCGTAGCGGCCGTTGCGGACGACGACGGTCTCGCCGCTGTCGGGGTCGACCCCGAGCTCGCGGTCACCGGAGGGGGCGGCGAGCAGCTCCTCGGCGCGCGCCATCGTCAGCTCGTCGGGGGCGAGGTCCTCTGGGATCGAGGCCCGCTCCTCACCGCGCTGCAGGTAGGGGCCGTAGCGGCCGACGCGGATGACGACCATCTCGCCGTCGTCGGTGACCCCGAGGGGGATCGAGTTCACCTCGCGGGCGTCGATCGTCCCGAGGCGGTCGAGGACCGCCTGCTGCAGGCCGTCGCCGCCGCCATTGCCGGCGGCGTCAGTCGGGCGGGGCCGCGGCCCGCCGAAGTAGAAGCGCTCGAGCCAGGGGACCGCCTCCTCGGTGCCGCTCGCGATCTCGTCGAGGTCGTCCTCCATGCTCGCCGTGAAGCCGTAGTCGACGAGCTTCGGGAAGTTCGTCTCGAGCAGGCCGACGACGGCGAAGGCGGTGAAGGAGGGGACGAGCGCGCTCCCCTTCTTCCAGACGTAGCCGCGGTCCTGGATCGTCTGCAGGATGCTCGCGTACGTGGAGGGACGGCCGACGCCGAGCTCCTCCAGGCGCTTCACGAGCGAGGCCTCGGTGAAGCGGGCGGGGGGCTTGGTGGCGTGCTCCTCGCGCTCGAGGCCGGTGAGGTCGAGGGCGTCACCGACGGCGAGCTGCGGCAGGCGGACGTCCTCGGCGCGCCGCTCCTCCTCGGAGTCGTCGTCCTCCCGGTAGACGCGCAGGAAGCCCGGCCGGGTGATCACCGTCCCCGAGGCGTGGAACTCCGCGGTCGTGCGGGCGGCCGCCACCGAGCACTCCCGGACCGTCTCGCCGGTGATGCGCAGGCGCGCTGTGACCCCGGTGGCGTCGGTCATCTGCGAGGCGACCGTCCGCTGCCAGACGAGCTCGTAGAGGCGCTGCTCGTCGCGACCGAGCGAGAGCGAGGAGGGCAGGCGGAACTCGTCGCCCGCCGGGCGGATCGCCTCGTGGGCCTCCTGCGCGTTCTTCACCCGCCGGTCGTAGGTGCGCGGCGCGTTGGCGACGGCCTCGGCGCCGTAGAGGGCGGTCGCCTGCGCGCGCGCGGCGCGCAACGCGGTGTCCGAGAGCGTCGTCGAGTCGGTCCGCATGTAGGTGATGAAGCCCTGCTCGTAGAGGTGCTGCGCGACCTGCATCGTGCGCTGCGGGGAGAAGCGCAGCTTGCGCGCCGCTTCCTGCTGGAGCGTCGAGGTGATGAAGGGCGCCGCCGGCGAGCGGCGGTAGGGGCGCTCCTCGACCGCCGCCACCGCGAAGCTCGCCCCCTCGAGGGCGGCGGCCAGCTCTGCGGAGTGCGCGTCGTCGAGGACGAGGACGCCCTCGCGACTGAGCTCCCCGGCCTCGGAGAAGTCGCCGCCGTCGGCGAGCTGGCGATCGCCGAGGAGGCGCAGCTCGGCGTCGAAGGACTCGGCCGCCGCGGTGCGGAACTGCCCGCTGAGACTCCACCAGGCGGCGGAGCGGAAGCGCATCCGTTCGCGCTCGCGCTCGACGACGATGCGCGTCGCGACGCTCTGCACCCGGCCCGCGGAGAGGCCGGCCATCACCTTCTTCCAGAGCACCGGCGAGAGCTCGTAGCCGTAGAGGCGGTCGAGGATGCGCCGCGCCTCCTGGGCGTCGACGAGGCGGCGGTCGAGCTCGCGGGGGTTGGCGATCGCGTGCTCGATCGCCGAGGGGGTGATCTCGTGGAAGACCATCCGCTTCACCGGCACGCGCGGCGCGAGCACCTCGAGCAGGTGCCAGGCGATCGACTCGCCCTCGCGGTCTTCGTCGGTCGCGAGGTAGACCTCGCTCGCGTCCTTCACCAGCGCGCGCAGTTTGCGGACCTGCTCCTGGCGCTCCTTGGCGACGACGTAGAGGGGCTTGAAGTCGTTGTCGACATCGACGCCGAGGCGCGCCCAGCTCTCGCCCTTGTAGGCGGCGGGGACCTCCGCGGCGGAACGGGGAAGGTCGCGGATGTGGCCGATCGAGGGCTCGACGACGTAGCCGCTGCCCAAGAAGCGCGCGATGGTGCGCGCCTTGGCAGGCGATTCGACGATGACGAGGGCTTTCGGCATGCTCCTACCTGGATCGCGACGGAGGCGAAGGATAACGACTGCGTGGGGCGGCGCTGACCACCGCCTCGCCGGTCAGCCCGGCGGCCGCTCCTCGACGGCTCTCGCGAGGATCGTATAGCTCGGGTTGAGCATCGCCACCCGCCCCCCGCGCTCGCCGACGGTCCCCTCGACGAGGAGGTGGGCGCCGGGGACGATGCCGGGGAGGGAGCGGCGCCCCTGGAACACGACGAGCAGCTCTCCGCTCGCGTCGACGAGGACGCACTCGAGGCTCGAGAGCCCCGAGCCCGGCTGCACCCGCACCGCGTGCACCCGCCCGCCGGCGCGCGCCCGCTCCCGCCAGCGGAGGCTCCCGATCGGCGTCGTGCCGCTGCTCGGCTCGGGTGCCGGGAGGGCGCCACCCTCCGGCGCGGCGAGAGGAGCGGTGCCCTCCTCGAGGAACGGGCCGCGCTCGCGCCCCGGGCGGAGGCGGTGACGGCGGCCGAGGAGGAAGGGGACGATCGTCGCCGCCGCGTTCGGGATCTCGCCGACGAGAGCGGCGATGCGCTCCGAGGTGCGGTCGTGGAGGAAGCGTCGGAGCACGCCGTCCGACACGCGCCGCGGCAGCAGCACGGTGACCTCGGTCTCGCCGTCCGCCGCCGCGGCCGCGACGAGCTCCATCGCGGCGCGCCCGAGGCGGCGGTCGGGGCACTCGATCAGCTCCAGCGGGACGCGCGAGATGCCGAGCGTCGACCACTGCACCTCGAGCTCGCGCGCCGCGGTGGTGTCGAGGACGAAGTGCACGACGCGCGGCTCGCCGGCACCGAGGGTCCTCCCGTACTGGAGGGCCCTCGCGGCAGCGAGGTCGAAGGCGCCGATGAACAGGAAGATGACGTGGCGGCGGAGCATCGGCGCCTCGGCGGCGCGGGTGACGTTCTCCTGCAGCTCCGCCTTCTCCTCGGCGTAGACGTGGTGCATGCGGATCAGCACCGCGACGAGCACCGGGAAGAGCACGACCACGACCCAGGCGCCCTCGGTGAACTTCGCGACGGCGAGGATCAGCACGACGATGAAGGCGAGGCCCGAGGCGAAGCCGTTGACCACGAGGCGGTGCCGCCAACCGGGCGGGCGGTGCGCGAGGTGGTAGCGGACCATGCCCGCCCCGGCCATCGTGAAGCCGGTGAAGACGCCGATCGCATACACCGAGACGAGAGAGTTCACCCGCGCCTGGGTGATGACGAGCAGGATCGCCGAGAGGGCCGCGAGGATGAGGATCCCGTTCGAGAAGACCAGGCGGTGGCCGCGCCGCGTCAGCTGACGGGGGAGGAAGGCGTCCTCGGCGACGAAGCTCGCGAGGTTGGGGAAGCCGTTGAAGCTCGTGTTGCCGCCTGTGTAGAGGATGAGCATCGTCGCCCCCTGCACGAAGTAGTAGCCGACCTTCGCGAACAGCCCGCTGCCGAAGACGTAGCGCGCCTCTTGGGAGAGGACTGTCGGGCTGCCGGTCATGAACGGGACGGCGTGGGTCACCGTCGCAAGGAACGAGACGCCGAGGACGAGCGAGCCGAGGGTCACCGACATCACGACGAGCACCCGCCGGGCGTTGCGCCCCTCGGGGGGGCGGAAGGTGGCGACCCCGTTGGAGATCGCTTCGAGGCCGGTGAGCGAGGAGCCGCCGTTCGCGAACGAGCGGAGGATGATGAACAACGACGCCCCGTAGAGCAGGCCGCTCCCGGGATGGCCGGCGGGGACGGCCCCGGCCATGTGGACGCTGTGGTGGTGGAGCTCGCCGAGGGCGCTGCGGACGATGCCGAAGACGATCACGAGCGCGCAGGCGGTGACGAACAGATAGGTGGGGAGGGCGAACATCCGCCCCGCCTCGCGGATCCCCCGAAGGTTCCCGTAACACATGAGCACCACCACGCCGAGGCAGATCGCCACGTTGTAGGGGGAGAGCGCCGGGAAGGCCGAGGTCACCGCGTCGGTCCCCGCCGAGATCTGCACCGCGACCGTGACGACGTAGTCGATGATCAGCGCGACCGCCGCCACCTGGGCGACGCGCGGCCCGAAGTTCTCGCGCGCGACGACGTAGGCGCCGCCCGCCTTGGTGTAGGCCATCACGACCTCTCGGTAGGAGAGGGTGATGAAGATCAGCACCGCGATCACCGCGAAGGTGATCGGGACGAGGAGGCTGAAGGCGGCGACGCCGACCGCCGGGATCAGCTCGGTGAGGATCTCCTCCGAGCCGTAGGCGGTCGAGGAGATGCAGTCTGGGGCGAGCACGCCGAGGGCGATGGGGTTCGCGAGGCGCTCGTCGGCGAGGCGCTCGGTCACGAGCGGCGGCCCGAGGAGGCGGCGCTTCCAACGGTAGCCGAGCGGCTCGGGGAGGACGACGCGCGGCGGCGCCGGTCGGGGGCCGGAGAGCCCGAGCGGTACCGATGGCTCGGACATCGCCGTAGTCTGCCCAATTGCCAACTGACGTGTCAGCCGGCGCCGGCGCCCCGCCCGGCGGAATGAGTTGTGCGCGGCGGAATGGGCGTGTTCGATGGATGCCGTGCACATCGTCGTGGTCGGCTGCGGAAGAGTCGGCTCGAGTCTCGGCATCGCGCTCGTGCGAGCGGGGCACAGCGTGGTGATCATCGACAAGTCCGAGCCCGCCTTCCGGCGGCTGCCCGCTGACTGGGGGGGCCGCGCGATCCACGGCATGGGCTTCGACCGTCACACCCTCGACGAGGCCGGCGCCGAGCGTGCGGGGGCGCTCGCGGCGGTGACGAACGGCGACAACTCGAACATCCTCTGCGCCCGGATCGCGCGCGAGACCTACGAGATCCCCGCGGTCGTCGCCCGCATCTACGACCCCCGCCGCGCCGAGATCTACCAGCGTCTCGGCATCCCCACCGTCGCCACCGTGACCTGGACCATCGAGCAGGTGCAGCGGCGCCTCTTCCCGACCGAGACGATCACCGAGTGGACCGACCCCTCCGGGCAGGTGCAGCTCATCGAGCGCGCCATCCCCTTCTCCTGGTGCGGCCGGCGCCTCCAGCAGATCGAGGGCGAGACGGGCGCGCAGGTCGTCGCCGTGACGCGCGCCGGCATCGCCCGCGTCGGCGCCGGCGAACTCGTCGGCCAGGAGGGCGACGTCCTGCACCTGGCGGTGAACGCCCTCAGCCGCGAGCGCGTCGGCGAGGCCTTCCACGAGGCGCACGAGGAGGCGAGGGTGGCCCGCTCGTGAAGGTCGTCATCGCCGGTGCCGGCGCGGTGGGCACCTTCCTCGCGGACGACCTCGCCGCGGGTGGCCACGAGGTGCTCCTCATCGAGAAGAACCCGAGCGCCATCGAGCAGCTCCCCGAGGACCCCCGAATCCGCCTGGTGCGTGCCGACGCCTGCGAGGTGGACGTCCTGCAGACAGCGGAGCTCGACAAGGCCGACGTGGTCGTGGCGGCGACGGGGGACGACGAGGACAACCTCGTCATCTCCCTCCTCGCCAAGCAGGAGTTCGCGGTGCCGCGGGTGATCGCCCGGGTCAACCACCCCCGCAACCACTGGCTGTTCAACGAGACCTGGGGCGTCGACATCGCGGTCTCGACGCCGCACCTGCTCTCCGCTCTCGTCGAGGAGGCAGTCTCGGTCGGCTCGATGGTGCAGCTCCTCTCCTTCGAGGGGGGCAACACCCGGCTCGTCGAGGTGACCCTCGACGCCGGCTCCCCCTCCGCGGGGACGAGCCTCGAGAACCTCAACCTGCCCCGCGGCGCGACCATCGTGGCGATCGTGCGCGAGGGGCGCCTCGTCGTCCCCCGCGGTGACACCCGCGTGCTCGTCGGCGACGAGGTGGTGCTGCTGCTCACCGAGGAGTCCGAAGAGGAGGTGCGCGTCCTCTTCGTCGCCACGTGACAGCGGCGCACGACGGGGCGAGCGCCAAAGGGCAGGTCGCGGCCTACTTCGACCTCGACAAAACGGTCATCGCCAAGGCCTCGATGGCGGCCTTCCGCGGTCCGCTCTACTCCGGAGGGCTCCTCGACCGGCGGGCCCTCGTGCGCGCCGCCTTCGCGCAGATCGTCTACCTCCACCTCGGGGCCGCCGAACATCGCCAGGCGCGCATCCGCGAGGTGATCCTCACCCTCAGCCGCGGCTGGTCGGCCGAACGGGTCGGCGTCATCGTCGAGGAGGCGCTCGAGCGGGTGGTCGAGCCGATCATCTACGCAGAGGCGATGGACCTCATCGACACGCACCGCGAGGCGGGCCACCGCGTGGTGATCGTCTCTGCCTCACCCGAGGAGATCGTCCTCCCCCTCGCCCGCCACCTCGGGGTCACCGAGGCGATCGCGTCGCGCGCCGCGCTCGACGCGCGCGGGCGCTACACGGGGGAGATGGCGTTCTACGCCTACGGCCCCTACAAGGCGGAGGCGCTCCGTCGCCATGCGGCCGAGCACGGGGTCGACCTCGCCGAGTCCTACGCCTACAGCGACTCGTACACCGACGTGCCGATGCTCGAGAGCGTCGGCCACCCCGTGGCGGTGAACGCCGATCGCGTCCTTGGCCGCCTCGCGCGCGAGCGGGGCTGGGAGAGCCGCCACTTCAACTCCCCCGTGCGCCTGCGCGACCGGGTGCGGGGACACGTACGCGTGTCACCGCCGGTCGTCGCAATCAGCCTCGGTGCCTGCGTGATCGGAGCGGCAGCGCTCGTGCTCGGCTGGTGGCTGGGCAGCAATGCCCGAGTCAGGCGAAGTGGCTGAGTGCGCTCAGTCGGTGCGAAGTCGCCGCGCGGCGACAACGCCCAGGCCGACGAGGGCGAGCAGGATGATGAGCTTCTTCAACATGCCGTGATGCTACCCGCCGCCCGGGCTGACGCTCCGGGCGCGACGCACTTCGCTGAGGCGGAGCCCCTGCTCGCCGAGCGCCAAGCTGAATCGTCCCCGCCACCTGCTCCAACCGGCTCGGGGCGGGTCGCCCGGCTCAGCCAATGCGAGGTGCCCGTGACCGAGGCGACGAAGCCGATCTGAGGCCCGTGAACGAGACGCTGCGGCGAGGATCACCTTCCCGGCGCGCCGGCGAGTTCGGCGAAGCAGCGGGCGGCGGCCCTTCGCGCTGGGCCAGACCGTCGCTATGGGGTGGTGAACCGGTATCCGGCTCCTCGTACGGTCTTGATGTAGGTCTCCTCACCCGGTGCGTTGATCTTGCGCCGGAGATAACCGACGTAGACGTCGACGACATTGGTGCCGGTGTCGAAGTCATAGCCGAACACGTCGTTCATGATCCGCGTCCGCGTCATGACGTGGGTGGGGTGGCGCATGAAGAGCTCGAGGAGCGCCCACTCTCGTGGCGCCAGCTCGATCTGCCGGTCGCCGCGTCGGGCGACCTTGGTCAACAGGTCGAGGACGAGGTCGCCAACCGTGAGCTCAGTTGCGACCTGTTGAGTGCTCACCCGCACCGCCGACCGGATACGAGCGAGCAGCTCTTCGAAGGAGAACGGCTTGGTGACGTAGTCGTTCGCACCGAGATTGAGCACGCGCACCTTGTCCTCGGTCTCGGCCCGAGCGGTGAGGACGATGACCGGGAGTCGAGAGGCACGGGAGCGGACCGACCGCAGGACCTCCTCCCCGGAGACGCCGGGGAGGCCGAGATCGAGCAGGACCAGGTCGAAGGAGGCGTCGGCGCGCGCCAACAGCCCTGATGCGGACTCGCCGTCTCGCGCAACCGAGGTCGCGTATCCCTCGGCCGCGAGGCCCTTCTCGATGAACGAGACGATCCGGGCATCGTCTTCGACGACGAGGATGTGCATCTAGCGCATCGAGGTGAGGACGCTCGTGCGTGGGAGCACGATCGCGACGCGCGCACCCCCGAACGTCGGTGACTCATCGACGGAGATCTCGCCTCCATGAGCGATCGCGACTGCTTTCGCGATCGCGAGCCCGAGCCCGGATCCACCCGCGGTGCGCGCACCGGGCCGCGCGAACCGCTCGAGCGCCGCCTCCCGCTCGGATTCGGGTATCCCTCCTCCGGAGTCTTCGACGACGACGGAGACGTCGCCGGAGAAGGGATCTTGTTCAGCTCCGAGGGCGATCGCGTCGTCTTGCCCAGTGGCGTGGATCGCGTTCTCGAGCAGATTCACGATTGCCCCGCGCAGTTGCTCGGGGTCTGCAGCGATCGCGAGCCGCGGCATCGCTGCCAGGATGAACCGTCGGGGAGCGAGGACGGCCACGGACTCGACGATCGAACCGAGGAACTCACGCAGGTCGATCGCGGCGACCTTGAGCAGATCGGGCTCCATCGCGCGTCCCAACATCAAGAGCCGTTCGATGAGCACGGCCATACGGTCGAGTTCGTCGATCACGAGCATCACCGTCTCTCGGACCGCAGCCGCGTCGTTCGTGCCGGTTCGCCCGAGGACCTCGAGATGACCACGGACGACGGTGAGCGGCGTGCGGAGCTGGTGGGAGACGTCCGAGAGCAGACGTCGTTGGCCAATCATCGCCGCTTGGAGGTGGTCGAGCATCGAATCGAAGGTCCTTGCCAGCTCCCCCACCTCGTCATCGATCTGCGGATCACCGAGGCGCTGGTCGAGATCGCCGCTACCGATCTCCTCGGCCGCTTCGGTGATCCTGCCGACCGTGCGCAGGAGGCGCCGCAGTAGGAAGAACGCACTGGCCACCCCCACGAGCAGGGCGACTGCACCTTCGGCGAGCGAGAGCGCGAGCACCCTCGATCGCTCCGACGCGAAGGGTCCGAGATCGGTTGCGGCAATGTAGGTGCCGATCGCCGTCCCTCCCGACCAGATGGGTGCCGCGACGATCTCGAGCGGTGTCCGACCGACGGTCGCGGAGAAGGTGTCGGTCGCAAACGGTGGCGTCACAAACCAGCGCGCGATCTGGGGATCGTGGACCAAGCGGTCCGAGTCGCCCGTGACGACGAGCCCCGCACCGACGACTGCCACCACGACCGAGTCGCCCGCAGCGAGCGAATGGGTCTGGAGAAACCGGATGGAAAAGGTGCGGAAGCTCTCACTTGCCGGTCGGGCCTGCGCCGCCTGCCCGAACTGGCGGAGCTGAACGCCGATCTCGGAGGCAGCGGCCGCCTCATAGCTGGCCGAGAAGCTGCGGAGTAAGGCGACGGTGACGACGCCGATCGCCGTCGCGAGCACGACCGCGTGAAAGGCCGCGAGGCGGCCAGCGGAACCGACGCGGTGCAGCCGCAACTTCCGGAGCTTCACGGGGCCGATGTCTGGTCACTACAGCACCGTCGCGTCGGTCGACGGTACGTTCGACCGACCGAGCTGATCAACGGTCACCCTTGTTCTCATGGTCGGTCGTGCCCGAGACCGCCTCCACTCCCTCGCTGTCGGTGGAATCGCCGTGGTCATCTTCGACGTGCACAGGGCGGATGGGGGTGACGACCGTCGTCGATTCGCTCCCGCCGCTCCCGGACACACCCGTCGCACGAGGCAGCGTCGAGGAGGTGATGGTCGCACGCGGCACGCTCGTCGAGGTCGTCGACGCAACGGGTGAAGACGAAGTCGTAGCGATGGTGGGGGTTGTGGTCCGCGGCGGCACCGTGGTCGGCATCGAAGGAATCGTCGCCGCCGTGGTGACGGCGATATCGAGGTGGCGCGGGAGCTCAGTGCGGGCCACGGTCGAACTTGTCAGCACGAACGCCAACGCGGACGCCGCCCCCACGAGTCCGAGGCCGACGAACATGCCGGACCGCCCGATCACATCGCCCCAGCCCCGGTGCGCCTGGTCACGCGAGGCCTGGGGACGGTTCGGTCGTCGGTTCGCGCGCGCCGCCATTGCATCATTCTCTCTCCCGGTCATCTCGAAGCTGCGCGGCCCGACGGTCGCGCGGCCCCGACGGCGGGCGATCGCAACTCCAACGCCCGCTCCGGACAGGCCGAGACAGCGCGACGGGCGCGTGCGAGCGTCCTGTGGTCGATGATCAGCTCAGAGCTCACCGACGCATATCCCCACTGGTCGAGCCCGACCCGTTCAGGGCAACACCGCGCACAGATGCCGTGCGCATCGCAGATCGAGGCGTCGACCTCGAGGCGCCAGCGCACCTGCTCTTGCCTCACCGCTTCGACCCGGCCCGCCTGGGGAGCGGAAATCCCAGCGCACTCGGCGCGCACGATCGGCCGGCGAGATGCTCATCGACCTCAGGTGCGAACGTGTCGAGGGCGCTCTCGACCAACGAGACCACGCCGCTCGGGTGGCCGCACGCTCCTCGTCCGGCCACCGCCGCACAGAGCTGACGGAGCCTGCGCAGGTCGCGGCGGGTCGCGGCCCCGCCGCCCAGCGCGTCGAGCACGTCGGCGATCGCCGGGAGCCCGGAGGCACATGGGCCACACTGACCTGCGGATTCACCGGCGAGCCAGCGGACGATTCGGGCAGTCGTGGCAACGCCACATGACCGCCCTCCCAAGACAGCAACGAGTCCACATCCGATCGACACCCCTGCCCGGAAGAGCGATCCTCGACTGAGCGGCGTCACGCGGGCGATCTTGCCGTCGAGCCAGATCCCCTCGTATCCCCCGATCAGGACTGCCCGCGGGGCTTCGTCGAGCCCCCCGACCGTCGAGAGGAGCGCGCCGAGAGGAACGGGCTCGAGCACCTCTGCGACGACTCCGGGCACCGTCACCTCTCCTGCGAGGGTCACCAGCGTCGAGCCGGGCGACGAGCGATCTCCGGCCTCGGCGAACCAGCGCGACCCATACCTCGCGACGAGGGCGAGGTGCGCGATGGTCTCGGCGTTGTTCACCGTCGTCGGACGACCGAAGAGCCCCGACGCCGCCGCGGGCACCGAGCGGTGGCGGGGCAAGGCCCCCGAACCTTCTAGGTACGAGATCACCGCACTCGTCTCGCCCGCGACGTACCGAGCGGGCGCCTCGACGAGGCGGACCGGCACGGCATCGTTGCCTCGCTCGGAGATCGCGCCTTGCAGCGCTGCGATCGACGGCCCTCGGCCCTCGTGGAGGTAGAAGACGATCTCGTCTGCCCCGATCGCCCGAGCCGCGACCATCGCGCCGTCAATGACCAGATGCGGGCGCATCTCGATGAGCGTGCGATCTTTGCGACTCGCGGGCTCACCTTCGGATGCATTGACCACAACGACCGCGACGCCCGGGGATTCCGCGGCAACTGCGCACTTGGTCGCGATGGGGAACTGTCCCCCGCCCCGCCCGAGAAGCCCGCTTCGCTCGATGATCGCCCGAAGCTCCGCGGGATCAACTGCGTCGAGCTCAAGCGGGTTGAGGCGGCGGTTGTGGTCGACGAGGCTCTCTGTCCCTCCGGCGTGTGGCGGTCCTGCGAGCAGTCGCGCACCTGGTCCGCCGAGGACCGCGAACGACGGCGCGCCCCCTCGGTTCCCATCTGGATCGAGCGACCCCGATCGCATCGACTCGATCGACAGCGACGTCATCGCGACGTTCCGAGCAGATCGCGGTCATCACGACGATCGAAACGACGGACCGAGGGCTCCAACGCGACAGGCGCGCCCTCGCCCCGGCCAGCAAAGGTGCGCGTCGCGTAGAGGAACGCCACGGAGGTACCGGTGACCACGTAGACGATGCGCAGCGCCGCGGTGTCGGTCCCTGCAAGCACGCCGTGGAACCAGGTCATCGCGAAGGTCAGCAATGCGAGCCGATGGATCACGAGCCAGTGCCGCGTGACCGCGCGCCCAGCGAAGCGCGCCGTGGCGGCGATGAGCACCATCAGCTCGAACGCCCCGACCCCGACTCCGACCGCAACGCGTCGGTAGTGCGAGAGACCGGGGACGAACGCGCCGACCCATCCGACTCCGGCGTAGTGATCGCTCGCGAGAAAAGCGAGATGTCCGACGATGAGCGCCACCACCGCGACACCGAGCGCCGCGTGCGCGTGCAGGCGGCTCTCCGGGTGGCCCCCGCCAAACCGGAGCCGCCAGGGATGCCGCATCCACAGCCCCAGCGCGACGAGCGCCGACAAGGCCAGGTAGCCGGCGACGCCCAGCGCACGCCCGGTGATCCAGGGGAAGTTCCGCGTATGGATCGTGGGCGCGAGCGCCCACGCGAAGACGAATCCGCCTGCGAGCGGGAGGGTGATCGCGACGGCGCTCGCGAGCAGTCGCGATGCCCCCGAAACCACCTTCTCGTATCCACTCGGGGTCACGTGCGTCGCCACTGGACGTACCTCTCCATCGCTTTGCTCATCGCCAGTGACCCTTCCTCGTCGATCCACAGCGCCGCGATCGCGTGCCGGTGAGCAACCGCAGCGATCTCGGATCGACCGCTGATGAACAGCGCCTTACTCCAGACCTCCGAGCGCGCCGGATCACGACCGACGACGGTTACGGCAACGAGACCACGCCCACCCGGCTCTCCGGTGGCCGGGTCGATCAGGTGGTGGACGCGCCGTGAGCCGGCAACCCAGCGGCGGAGCCGGGTCGAAGAGGTGGTTACCGCTCGGTCGCGTACCGACAGGACAGCGATGGGCTCGAGGTTCCCGGTCGGGTCCTCGACCGCGATCCGCCATGGCTCGTCATCGTCGGCGAGGCCCGCGCAGTAGCAGTCGCCTCCCGCCTCGACGAGGAAGCTCGCGACCGATTTCGCAAGGATCTCGCTCGACCAGCGGACTGCAAGGCCCTTTCCGATCCCGCCGAGGTCGATCGGATCGGCCCCGAGCAGCACCTCGAGCGATGCGTGGCGCAGCCGAGGACGCCACGGCATGGATGCGGCGTGGCCGCCCCGGAGCGGTTCGGCCCTCACCGAGAGGTCCCCGTTGCCGAACGGAAGCGTCCGGGTGTAGCCGAGGGCGACGAGCCGGCGCAGCACCCGGGGATCGAAACGGCCTCCCGTGATGTCGTGTGCCTGCTTTGCCTCCGCAATGGCACGAAAGAGGGTCTCGGGAACGTGGTGCCACCGGTGCGGCGATCGGTTCGACTCCATCAACGGGCTCGTTGGGACGAACCGGGTGCATGCCCGGTCGACTTCGTGGAAGACCGAGGTTGCCGCTGCAATGGCGCTGTGGAGGCGCTCTGTGGCCCCTGCAGTGCATTCATGACTTGGGACCGTGACCGTGACGCGCGTCGCCATCGCTCGAGTGGTGACGACTAGATCACCCGTCGCGCATTGCGCTGCGGCCTCCTCAGACGTCGACGCCAGGACGTCAAGGGACGACAACGGAGGCTCCCGTGGTCGCGTGGGTGGTCGGGGCGGGCGTGGCGACCGTCGGGCTCGAGATCGGCGCGATCGACGGAACCGGAGGCAGGCTCGGAAGGCTCGGCAGCACGACGTTCGGCAATGAAACCGATCCCCCGTCGCCTGCGGCGGAACGGGCGAGCTGGCTCTGCGCCTTGGCGAGCGCTGTGATCGCCTGTTGGTCCGCAGCGAGCGTCCGGGTGACCTTCGCCAATGCTGCAGCGTTCGATGACGTCGCCGGAAGCGTTGTTGTGGTGGTCACCGCGGCGGTCGCGTGCGTGAGGGTCGATTGCACAAACCGATCGGCGAGCCCGGCGGTGACGAGGAGTGCGGAGCCCACGATGGCGGAGGGAAGGACGCGATGCCTGTTCCGCGCTCGTCCGATCGTGCGCGCCGCCTTGGCCCGGCCCTGTGCGACACGGTCCCGTGCCGCGAGGAGCTCATCGGGGAGGATTTCCTGGGAAGTGTCGGCATACGGGTCGAAATCAGTCGTCATGATGGTCACCTCCGTACGAAGACCCCGCGCTCGGCGCCACTTGCTGCCGGGTTGCAACGGCGCTGGCCTGCGCTGCGGCGCGGGCCTGCGCTGCCTTGAGCACAGCGGACTCCCGCTGCAAGGTGACGCCTTCTGCCGAGAGCGCAGCGGCACGCGCCGCAAGCTGCTCGGTCTCAGTCACGATCTGACGTTGCTCGGCGGCCAACTGGGAACGCTCTGACCCGATCGCGGCCTGCGAACGGGCGAGGGCCGCGAACGAGGTGGCGAGGACGGTGGCTGTCTCTGTCCTCGCATTCGCGATCGACACCGTGAGTCCGTTCGCTGCCCGGATGACAGCTTGGGTGGCGTTCCTCTCGGAGCGGCTGGCCGACGTCGCGGCCGGCCGACGTACGACGACCACGGCTGCGGTCTTGTTCGCCCGAGGCACCACAATCGACAGCGCTCCGACTGCGCCAACGACGCATGCGCTCAGCCCGAGCAGTCCGACCCACCGGTGCGAATGTTCCATGTCCACTCCTTGCGATCCGCGTCGAGAGGACCTCGCCGGCAGTATCGAGGAGCGATCTAATTGGTTCGTGAGCTGAAGATGAGTATCTGCTCATCTTCTGGAGATCCCGGTCGCCGTCTGGCGGATGCCAGGGCGGTGCGTCAGTAGCCCCTCGACGGCGCGCAAACCGCGAGAGCGTTGCTCAAAAGGGCGGGGGACCCGGGTCGCTCCCAAATGGAACCGATGGCCGGTCCAAACGAAAGCGCGTCGTCCACAAACATCGAATGGAACAGGGCGGATGCCCTCCTTAACCGGAGACGACCGCCGAGGTAGCGATCCACCTATGGTGCGCCCATGCTGACCGCCGACGAGGTCGTACTGCTCCAAGCGGTGTTCCGCTCCCGCGCGCTGGACGTCGCATACCTGTCGACGGCCTTGCGACGTCCGCAACGTGAGGTTCGTGCGGCGATCGAGCACCTGCGCGACCGGGGGCTACTGTCGACGAACGCCGCAGGTGACATCCTGGATCCCCCGCAGGACTCTGTAGTAAAGGTCGCTGTCGACGCGCTCGCCGCACAGGCGAGGACCGCAACTGAGCTCGGACGGACCCTCGCCGAGCTCCCTTCGCTCATTCGCGACTGGGAGTGGGGACGTCCCGGGGAGGCGAGCTCGATCCCGGCAGAGGTCATCGAGGGGCCGACGGCGATCATCGACGCGTGGTGGCGGTACGTGGACCGCAGTCAACCGATCTCGACGGTCTGCATCGCTCCCGACGCCCACGCCTTCCTCCGGGTCCCGCCCGAGGACGCCGCGCGCCTCTCGGCGTTCGTCGGGCCCGACACCGGGGGCATCCGGATCATCATCGACCCGAACACCCTGGACCAGGAGAGCCGGCCGGTCGTCGACGCGCTCCGCGTGATCGGGCTCCACTTCCGCGTGCTCGCGAACCCACCGAGCTGGTTCATCGCCGACGGCGACCGCGTGGCGGCACTACCGGCGAGGTGGGGCGATCCGTGGCCGCAGCGGGTGCTGCTCGTCCGGAATCCCGTGATCGCCGATCTCCTGCGTGGTTACTACGAACTCCTCTGGCGCTACGCCGTCGAGATCGAGGTTCATGGTCAACCGTGGGCGCCGATCATGCGGTTGCTCGACGAGGGCCTCACCGACGAGGAGATCGCGAAAAGGCTGAACGTTTCCGCACGGACCGTCCGGCGGCGGGTGACCGAGGCCATGCAGGCGTTCGACGTGACGAACCGCTTCACGCTCGGCCGAGCCTGGTCGCGATCGCTGCAGTAGTCGGGCCGTCAGCGGAACTCGGCCGGGAGCGCTACTGCGCCACCATGCTCGCGATCGCAACCTGCATCTGGAGCGCGTTGCCGGCAGGCGTGTTCGCGAGGTCGAGGGTGACCTCGAAGTGTTCCAACGTCGGCATGTTCGAAAGCATCGAATCGATCCACTGCTGATCGTTCGCGAGTGCATTCGTGAAGTTGTCGGCCTCCGCCTGTTGCGCCGCTGCCGAGCCGATGAGCGCAAGCGCGCCGACGATGACCCCGATCGGCCCAATCGCGGCTGTGATCGTCGCCGCCGCCTCGTCGGCGACGGTCGCCGCCGCCTCAGTCGCCGCGGTGGTGACCGCGTCAGTCGTCGCGTTGCCGACCTCAGTCCCAGCCTCACCTGCAGCTGTGGCTGCGCCGGCGGTGTCACCGGAGGAAGTTGCCTCGCCGATGGCGTCGATCGCCGGGAGATCGGCCTCCGGCGACGGAGGCGCGTCCAGCGTGTTGGTCAGCTGCCAGTCCCCGTACGTGCCGTCCTGCCACGTGCTCGCCGCGTCGGCGGACTCGGTCGGCGTCGGGTTGTCGATGGCCTGTTGGTACTGCTGACCGACGTTGACGCGGGGCGCGTACGGCTTCTCGATACCGAGCCGGTTCATGATCGTCCCGCGCGGGACGATGGTCGCGGCACCCGCAGCTCCGTCCGCCGGGTACACCAGCACGCCCGAGATGTTGAAGAAGGCGGTCCATGCCGCGACCGCTGCGACCGCGGAGGCGAGCGGGACGGACAGGCCGAGCCCGACATCTAGGTCGTTGGGGTCGTACGTCCCGCTGCCGCCGGGAATGAGCCCGTCTTCGAAGGCGACTCGCTGATCGGTGGCGTTGCGCGAGTAGTCGATCGCGGCGAAGAGCCGTTCCAGCACCACCGAGGTGCTGTCGACCGCGCTCGAGCCGGCGGAGGGCAGCATCAAGGCCTGGAGGCCTTGTTGGAGGTCGCCCGTCGGCGCAGGGTCGATCTGGAAGAGGGAGCCCAGGCTGAGCTGACTCCCGGACCCGCCGGCGGCGGTCACCTGGGTGTCGGCCTTCAGCTGGTTGTAGTCGTGCTCGACCTGGTTCCTCGCGCCCTGCTCCTGTCCGAGCATCTGCCGAAGCACTCCCTGCTCGAACGCCTGCGCGGTCGGCGAGAGCGTCGCTCCCGACTGTTCGAGCGAGAGATCCTCTTCGGCCTGGAGCAGCAACACGTACGACTCGACTCCGCACGAGATCGGGTGCACGGTGTCCGATCCGGCTCCGGACCACGAGTACCCGGTCACCGTGACCGTCCCATTGGGATTGCGGACGACGCTCGGCGAGCCCTGGGTGGACGGCGCGGTCTCGCAGCCGGCGCCCAGATCGGACAACGCCTGGACCAGGGTCGTTCCGTAGCCGGGGTCGGCAGGGTTGCCGCCACTCGCCGGCCGGAGTACAGCGAGGAGCCCCTTCAGCAGTTCCGCCGTGGCGAGGATGTTGGTCGGCAGCGCGACCGAGTCCCACGCCGTCTGCGCGACGTCCTCGGGGATCGTCACGGAGTACCGGTCGGCGCACGTGTTGGCGAGCGGGGCCGCGTGCACGAGCGCGGACGAGAAGTAGTCCGTCGTGCAGTACTGACGCGTCGTCGTGGTCGCCTGCCATCCAGGACTCGCACTGATCGACGGCCACGCGGCGAGGATGTCGAAGTAGGTGTGGTCCTGCAGCACCCGGTCAAGGAGCAGGTTCATCGCCTGGTTGGGCGTGGAGCAGTTGCCGTTGTCCAGGCAGAGGTTCCACGCGAAGTCGACGATCGCTGCGTCGCCGGGATAGGTGTCGGTCGTGTCCGCGGGCCAGATCGAGTGGTGGATGAAGTTGATCAGGGAGGCTGCGCTCGAGAACGCGCTGAGCGAGTCGCCGAGGTCCCAGCCCGCCATCTCCACCGTGCTCGCGGGCTGACGGACGGCGCGCACGTCGCCGTTGTCTGTGTCCGCGACGTAGACCGTGTCGTTGGCGTCGAGGGCGAGCGCCGTCGGGACGTCGAACAGCGACAGGTCCGCTTCCGCGTCCTGGTAACCGGCCTCCCCGCCGTAGACGCCGGTGATGTTCGTTCCGGCCGACCCCGAGCATGTCGTGGTCGTCTGGGTGAGACAGGAGGGAGGACCGGCCAACGTCGCCACCAGCAGGCCCGACACCGACGCGCTCGGTGCGGAGATCTTCCGGATCGCGTTGTTGGCGCGATCGGCCACGTAGATGTCACCGAAAGCATCGACGGCAAGGCCGCCCGGAGCGTCGAACTCCGCGACGTCCGCTCGCCCGTCGAGGAACCCGT
Source organism: Acidimicrobiales bacterium (assembly GCA_035533595.1). Classification (NCBI taxonomy): domain Bacteria; kingdom Bacillati; phylum Actinomycetota; class Acidimicrobiia; order Acidimicrobiales; species Acidimicrobiales bacterium. The sequence continues at coordinate 17,812 of DATLTN010000057.1, read as the reverse complement.
TCGCGCCGTCGCCAGCGAGGACGGTGAACCCAGTCGCCGACGTGAACTCATCGATCTGTTCGGTGGTGTCGTCGCTGACGAAGACGTCGCCGTTGCCGTCGACCGCGACGCCGCCGAAGCTGTCCGTCGTGTAGTGACCGGAGCCGATCATCGTCGGAGTCCCGGCGCCGGCAGAGAGCTCCAACACACCGGCCGAGGTCGCGATGTACAGGTCTCCCGTAGCATCGACCGAGATCGCCTGGATGCCGGCAACGTTGATGACGGGCGTCGTCTCCACTCCCGCTGGGGTGTATTCGTAGACCGCCTGCTCCTGGGCGTCCGCGACGAAGAGGTCCCCCGCGGCATCCGTCGCGAGCGCTACGACATCGGTGAAGCCGTCGGCGAACGCCGACACGGTGCCGTCGGCGTCCTGCATCCGGATCGCAGCGCGGTCGGCGAAGTAGACAATGCCCCCGGGAGCGGCAGCCACCGCGACCGGTGCGCGCGTCGGCGAGACGGTGCGCTTTGTGGTGCTCGTCGGCGTGACTTCGTAGAAGTTGTCGCTTGTCGTCGCGACGAGCACGTCGTCGTGTCCCACGACGGCGAGTCCGCGCGGCTCGGCGACGCCCGCGTTGAGGTCTCCCTCCACCGAACCCGAGGCCGGGAACCGATCGGTGTAAGTGTGCACCAGCTGCTCGCCGGTCGTCGGGACCTCGGTGACGCCGACCCGACCTGAGACGTAGAGAGCGCACGTGGTGCTTCCGGCGAAGACGCACCCACTGTCGAGCGCGAGGTCGTAGACCTCCGAGAAGCCGTCGTTCTCGTCGAGAACGACGCCCGCAGGGATCGTGACCGAGTCGGAAGCGACCAGCTGCGTGCCCACCGGGATCGCCGTTCCCGCCGGGATCGTCCCGTTCAAAGTGAGGGTGTCGGTCGTTGACGCAAGCGGCACCTCGGTGGTGATCGCGTCTGTGATGACCCCGACGGGGACGGTGGATCCAGCGGGAATGTGCAGACCGATGTTGGCGGGGATGTTCACCGCGTAGGCGGCCGGCACCAACGTGCCCGCCGGGACCGGGTTCGGATTGCTCGGCCCGTAGATCGATGAGCCGATGACGATGACGCCCGTCGGGATGAACGATTCCTTGATCGTGACGTCGGCAGACGTTCCTGCGAAACCCTTGAAGGGGACGTCGACCGGCGCGGTGAAGCGTTGCCGAACCTGGACGGCGCTGGCCGATCCGACACTCGTCAACGCGACGGCCTGGGACGCGGTCGAGATCTGGAGGATCGGTTGGTAGACCGGGTCGACCGTGTTGGTGGGGTCGTGTTCCACCGTCGCCTCGGCGCCGAAGAGTGTGCCGCTGCCGTCGACCGCCATGGCGGTGAACACGTCACCGCTCCCGGCCGGGAGAATCGTGGCCACCGGTCCCGAGACCGAGACCTTGTAGAGGGCACCGGTAGAAACCGAGACGAACAAGTCGCCGCTCCCGTCGACCGCCAGCGCGGTCGGGCTCGCGAGACCACTGACCGGCACGTCGATCTGTGTTCCGCTCGCGTCGAACTCACGGACCTCGCCGGTGCCCGTCCCGGTGCCCGCGTCGGCGACGTACACGTCCCCGGCACCGTTGATCGCGATCCCCGCCGCACCGTGGAGACCGGAAACGAAGACCGACACCGAGTCGTCCGTCGCCGCCACCTTGTCGACGGTGTCGCCCCCCGTGGAGAGGGAGTAGAGATCGCCCGCCGCGTCGCGCACCACATGGTCGGGGTTGAGTTCGCTCCACGAGGTGGAGACGGCGGTCTGCCAGATGCACTCGATAGCGAGGGTCGTGAGGTCCGCCCGACCCATCGTCCCTGTGTCCGGCGCACCGGACATGGGCTGGCACTCCCAGTCGGCGGGTTGTTTGCTGACTGTCAGGTCGTACGCCTGGCCGACCGTCAACGGATGAGCGAAGGAGAAGGTCGACACCGTGGTCTGCGCGTTGTACTCGGCGGTCGCGCTGTCGTCGTTCCCATCGGCGAGCGTGACGGTCTCGTCGGGACCGCGGCCCTCCCAGTAGACGACGCCACCGAGTGTCTGGGTCTCGGGTGTGCACGAATAGGTGGTGAGCGCCGGGTCCACCTCACCCACATCCAACGTGCCGTTGGCGTTCGCATCGACCCCCCACTCGGTGGCGGTCCCACCGTTCGGGCAGGAGGAGTTGCCCACTGAGAGCGTCGTCGGCGGCCCGGAGAGCAGGGCGGCGGTCGGCAACCCGTTGGGCACGAACGGCACGCACTCGATCTGGATGTCGGGGACCGACGGGGTACCGCTGCTGTCGTTGAGCGCGCAGGTGGCACCGCTCGGCTGCATCGCGATCGCCAGATGAGGGATCTGCGCCGACGACAGGTCGCTTGGCGTCATTGTCGCGGAGGTGCCGATCGTGATGTCACCGGCGTGGTCGATCTCCAGCGTCTTTGCAGGAGTCGCGGACGTGTTCTCCAGGACGAGCGGCGCCATGGCCAGCGCGTCGATCGTCGGCAGGCCGACCACGGACCCGAACCAATTGCCGGATGCGAGCTCGGTCAGCTGCGTCGACGGCGACGCACCGGAGACCACCGCACCGGCCAACTGGCCGAGCAACGCTGAGTATGCGGACTGACCAGCCGTCGCGTCATGGCCGTCAGAGGGCAAGGTCGCCGGGGTGATGCCAGCACCAGACGCTCCAAGCGTTCGTTGCACGAGATCGCCGAAGGCCGTCGCAAAGTCCGCTGGGGTCAGTCCACCCGTCTCGTCGAGCGCTTGATCGACCGCGGCAGTCGTGAGTGGCGTGGCGGGCGCCGACGGGGGCGCGGCGTCCCCGCTGATCTGGACAAACGTCTGCAGGGCGTCACCGGTGGCATCGATCAACTGGCCCGTGCCGCAACGGCCATCACTGGACTCCTGCGACTCGTCACTGCAGTAGGTGCCACCGGTCGCGACCACCAACACCTCACCGGTCGTCCCAGATGGGGTGACGACGTCGTAGGTGCCGTCGAGGCCAGTCACGTAGCAACCGGCGCCGTCGGCGTGGCCGCTGTCCCCCGCAGCCGCGGTGACCGAGATCTGTGCCCCCATCGCGCCGTTGACCACCCAGTAGAAGCAGACCGTGGCCCCGACGACTGGACCGTTCATTGCGACACCGGAGATCTCCGGGCCTGCGCCGGCAGGTGCCGGGCTGGGCAATGTCGTGGTCGTCGGCGTCGGCGATGGAGTGGTCGTCGGAGTCGATGTCGGCGATGGAGTGGTCGTCGCGGTCGGCGTCGGAGAGGGTCTGGTCGGGGGTGCCGTCGTCGTGGTGGTCGGTGCGAACGAGTTGGGATTTGAAGAGGTAAGCCTCAGCGCGGAAGACGTCGTTGGCGCCTGCGGAGTTGTATCCGGGATGACCATGTGGATCCCCGACATCGGCGTGGTGGAGTTCGAACTGTGCGAACGCGACGGTGGAACTGGTCGATTTCCTGCGGGATTGGACGCTTGGGACCGGGCGGGCGGCGAGCTACTCGAGGCGATGATTGGCACAACCGCTGCACCGGCAATGACGACGATGCTGCCGAACAAGAACCCTTTCCTGCGCACGGCTGCAGTATCGACGGTTTCCAAAATGGTCGCAACGAGAAAAGAGGACGGTCCTAAAACGGCCAATCCGCACCATCAATGCGTCATCTTTCGAAGCCCCGCGAGCTCACGAAGCAGCATCGGCCTGGGGGCGAGGTCCACTCGATCGATCTCCGCCGCGTCGCGATGGCGCCTGAGCGGCCAATACCGCCACGAACCCGCTTCGAACGCGGAACTGAGTTGCAGCGAGCGATGCCGCGGCACGGACTCCGCGATCACATCCGCGAAGCGATGCGCTAGCAACCTCAACTGACGAATGAAGAAGGCGGAGGGACGAAGCCCCTCCGCCTTCTTCGCGTTCACCCTCAGACCGCGAAAGCCAGTTCCATCTTTCTGTCACTGGAGCGGCTCCAAAGGCCGCGAAAGTCAATTCCATCTTTCTGCCACTGGAGCGGCTCCAAAAAGTTGGCACCGCTGGTTCCCTTGGCGGGTCCAAACGGCTGTCACAGCCGGTTCCAAAAACTTGTCCTTTTCAGGTACAAGTGGGCGTCACTTGTCAGACCGTCAGAAGGTCCCGCGCTCCGGTGTCGCTCGAGGGGTGGCGGAGCTTGGACATCGCCCGCGCCTCGATCTGGCGGATGCGCTCGCGTGTGAGGTTGAAGTGCTCTCCGACGTCCTCGAGGGTCCGGGGCTCACCACGGTCGAGGCCGAAGCGCAGGCGGAGGATCTCTCGCTCGCGCTCATCGAGCGGCGCGAGGAGGCGGTTGATCTCGATCGGGAGAAGGGCGGTCGCGGCCATCTCGAAGGGCGACTCAGCCGAGCGGTCTTCGACGACGTCACCGAGCTCCGCGTCGCCGTCCTCGCGAAGCGGCTCGGAGAGCGAGAGCGGCTCGGCGCGGAAACGCAGCGCCTCGATGAGCTTGTCCTCGGGGAGCTCGACCTCGATGCCGAGCTCGGCGAGGGTGGCGGGACGGCCGAGCTTCAGCTCCAGGCGTGCCTGCGCCTTCTGGACACGAGCGAGCGTGTCGCCGGCGTGCACGGGGAGGCGGATCGTGCGACCGGTGTTGGCGATGCCACGAGTGATCGCCTGGCGGATCCACCAGGTCGCGTAGGTCGAGAACTTGAACCCCTTCCGCCAGTCGAACTTCTCGACGGCGTGCATCAGGCCGAGGTTGCCCTCTTGGATGAGGTCGAGGAGGGGGAGGCCGGAGGCCTGGTACTTCTTGGCGATCGAGACCACGAGCCGGAGGTTCGACTGCACGAAGGTGCGCTGGGCCTCCTCGCCCTGGCGCACCTGGCGCTTCAGCTCGCGGCGGCGGGTCGGCGTGACGTCCTTGGCGGGCTTCTTCAGCTCCTCCTCGGCCTGCCACCGGGATTCGATCGCCTGCGCGAGGCGAACCTCGTCGTCCTTGGTGAGCAGCGGATACTGCCCGATGTCGGTGAGGTACAGACGGACGAGGTCTTCTTCATCCCGCTCGACTCGCTCTTTCGCCAATGCCCCGCGGCCCTCCATCCTCAGCCGAGCCCGATAGCCCCTCGGAAACAAGTGGCGCATCCAGCGTCGAACCCAACTTCCCTACGTCGTCGCAGGGGAGTTTCAAGTACTGGATCAGTGTAACGATCGAGTCAAGGGGCACCGCCAAGGCGCTGACCAGGGAGGACGCGATCCGCGCTTTTCGCGCTGCTCGGGTTAGGGGGCGCTCGGGAGGACCCCGCCGCGTGCGGAGAGGCGCTCGAGGAGCGCCGCCGGCCCTCCGCTCGCGGCCGGCCCGAGGGCGGAGGCCTCGCCGAGGACCCCCTCGAGGTCGGCGATCAGCCGGCCGAGGAGGCGGGCGACGGGGGGGTCGGAGAAGGGCGAGCAACGCCCGAGGTGTGCCCGGTAGGCGGCGAGCAGCGAGGGGTAGAGGCCCTCGACGAGCGCGCCGAGAAGCTGCTCGTCGGGAACGCCGAGGAGCTCGTCGAGAAGGCCCTCGGACTCGAGGTCGGGGGCGACGGTCAGCTCGGCCGCGTGCGGGATGCCGATCGAGAGCGGGAGGCGCGCCTCGAGGAGGCCGGCGCGGTGGGCGTGCGCACGCGCCGCGCCGGCGAGGAAGCCGGCGAGGGCGGGTGCGGCCCGAGGGGCCCGCGCGCCGAGACGGGCGAAGCCCCGCAGCTCGACGTAGCGGTAGTGCCCGAGGCGCGCGGCGGAGTCGAGGAGGGTGAGCGGCTCGCTCACGCGGAGGTGGAGCCGGGCTCGTGCGCGGCGCGGTAGGCGTTGGTGATCGGCATCCGCCGGTCCTTCCCGAAGGCCCGCGAGGTCACCCGCGCCCCGGGGGGAGCCTGCCGGCGCTTGTACTCGGCGCGGTCGACCATCTCGATCACCCGCCGCACCACCGCGTCGTCGTAGCCGAGCGCGACGAGCTCGGCGACCCCGAGGTCCTGCTCCACGTAGCCCTCGATGATCGGGTCGAGCACCTCGTACGCTGGGAGCGAGTCGTCGTCGCGCTGCTCGGGGCGGAGCTCGGCGGAGGGCGGCTTCACAAGGATCGCCTTCGGCACGAGGTCGCTGCCGGCGCGGCCGTTGCGGTGATCGCACAGGGCGTAGACGAGCATCTTCGGCACGTCCTTGATCACCGCGAAGCCGCCCGCCATGTCCCCGTAGAGGGTGGCGTAGCCGACCGCCATCTCGCTCTTGTTGCCGGTCGTGAGGAGGAGCCAGCCGAACTTGTTTGAGAGCGCCATCAGCACCGTCCCCCGGATGCGCGCTTGCAGGTTCTCCTCGGTGAGGTCGGGGGCGAGACCGGCGAAGCCGGGCGCGAGGAGCTCGAGGTAGGCCTGGTGGACCGGCTCGATCGGCACCACCGACCAGTCGATCCCGAGGTTGACGGCGAGCTGCTCGGCATCGGCGAGCGAGGAGGAGGCGTTGAAGCGCGAGGGGAGGCCGACGCCGTGCACGTGCTCGGCGCCGAGGGCGTCGACGGCGATCGCCGCCACGAGGGCGGAGTCGACGCCCCCCGAGAGGCCGACGACGACGTCGCTGAAGCGGTTCTTGCGCACGTAGTCGCCCGTCGAGAGGACGAGCGCCTCGTAGACCTCGGCGACGGGGTCGAGGCGGGGAGCGTTGGGGAGGAGGCGCTCGCCGGGGCGGTCCGTCGGCGCGCTCACCTCGACGACGGGCAGGGCGGAGGCGGGGTGCCGGCCACGGGGCTCGAGGATGCGCTTGCGGAAGGCGTGGCGGACCTCGAGGTCGACGAGGACCGTCGTCTCCTCGAACTGCGGCCCGGCGGCGACGCGCCGTCCGGCGAGGTCGAAGACCATCGAGGCGCCGTCGAAGACGAGCTCGTCCTGGCCCCCCACGAGGTTCACGTAGGCGAGCGCGCAGGAGGCGTCGGCGGCGCGGGTGGCGAGCATCCGCTCCCGCTCCTCGAGGATGCCGCGGCGGTAGGGGGAGGCGTTCAGGGAGACGACGAGCTCGGCGCCACCGGCCGCCTGGCGGGCGACGGGGCCGACGGGCGACCAGGCGTCCTCGCAGATCGTGACGCCCACCGTCACCCCGGCGATCGAGAAGAGGGGCGTGGCGCCGTCACCGGGGGTGAACCAGCGTCGCTCGTCGAAGACGCCGTAGTTCGGCAGCTCCTCCTTGTGCCAGACCCCGTGCACCGTGCCACCGGCGACGACGGCGGCCGCGTTGTAGAGGTCGCGGCCGCCCTCGACGAAGCCGACCACCGCCGCGCACCGGGTGCTCGCCGCCGCGACCCGCTCGAGGGCGCGCCGCGAGCCTTCGACGAAGACGGGCTCGAGGAGCAGGTCCTCGGGGGGGTAGCCGGTGAGCATCAGCTCGGGGAAGACCGCGAGGTCCGCACCCTGCTCGCCGGCCGCCGCGAGCGCCGCGATCACCTTGTCGGTGTTGCCCTCGAGATCGCCGACGGTGGCGTCGAGCTGGCAGAGCGCCAGGCGCAGATGGGACATGGGACAATGGTACTGAGCACGGGATTCGCCTCAGAGCCGGCGTGCGCCCCGTGGAATCGCTGGCTCTCCCCGTCTGGAACAATTGTGCCTCCACCGGTGCGCGGGAGAGCGATGCAGAGCCAGCACGAGTACGTCCTGAAGACCGTCGAGGAGCGAGGCGTCCGCTTCATCCAGCTGTGGTTCACCGACGTGCTCGGGATCCCGAAGACCTTCTCGATCACCCCCGCGGAGCTCGAGGACGCGCTCGCGGAGGGGATGACCTTCGACGGCTCGGCGATCGACGGCTTCTCGCGCGTCCAGGAGAGCGACGTCATCGCGATCCCCGACCCGAAGACCTTCCAGATCCTCCCCTTCACCCAGAAGAGCGGGGCGCCGGTGGCGCGGGTCGTCTGCGACATCGCCAACCTCGACGGCTCCCCCTTCGAGGGCTGCCCCCGCCACGTGCTGCGCCGCCAGCTCGAGCGGGCGCACGATTCCGGCTACTCGTTCTTCGCGAGCCCCGAGATCGAGTACTTCTACTTCGCCGACGCCGACCCGAGCGGCCCCCCCAAGCCCCTCGACAGCGGCACCTACTTCGAGCTCACGGTGGCCGACCTCACCACCGACCTGCGGAAGAAGACGGTGCTCACGCTCGAGGAGATGGGGATCCCCGTCGAGTACGCGCTGCACGAGGACGCTCCGAGCCAGCACGAGATCGACCTCCGCTACACCGACGCCCTCACGATGGCCGACACCGTGATGACCGTCCGCCTCGTCGTGAAGGAGATCGCCCAGGAGGTGGGGGTGCACGCCTCGTTCATGCCGAAGCCCCTCGCCAACGTCCAGGGCTCGGGGATGCACACCCACTTCTCGCTGTTCAGCGAGGGCCAGAACGCCTTCTACGACGCGGGCGCCGACCGTGGCCTGTCCACCGTCGCCCGCCAGTTCATCGCCGGGCTGCTCGTGCACGCCCGCGAGATCACCGCCGTCACGAACCAGTGGGTCAACTCCTACAAGCGCCTCGTCTCGGGCTACGAGGCGCCGGTCACCGTCTCGTGGGCCTACAACAACTCCTCGGCTCTCGTCCGCCTGCCGGTCGTGAAGCGCAACAAGTACGAGTCGACGCGCGCTGAGTACCGCGCCGCCGACCCGGCCTGCAACCCCTACCTCGCCTTCTCGGTGATCCTCGCCGCCGGCCTCGCCGGCATCAAGGGCGGCTACGACCTCCCCCCCGAGGCCGACCGCAACCTCTACACGCTCTCTGACGACGAGCTCCGCAAGGCGGGGATCGCCCCCCTCCCGCGCACCCTCGACGAGGCCGTGGCGGCGATGGCGAGCTCCGAGCTCGTCGCCGAGGCCCTCGGCGAGCACGTCTTCGAGTGGTTCATCCGCAACAAGCGGCGCGAGTGGGAGCAGTACTGCCGCGAGGTCACTCCCTACGAGCTCTCGCGGTACCTGCCGGCGCTGTGAGCATGGAACCGGTCCTGTGCTTCCCGGCGCCGGTGGCAACCGCGCTGCAAAAGGTGCTCGTCGACGCCGGCTACGACTACCTCGAGGCGAGCAGCGCGGAGGAGGCCGCGCGCCAGGAGCCGACCGACGGCTGGACGGCGGTGCTCGTCTCAGCCGGCGAGCACCACGAGGACGCCTTCTCCTTCGCCCGCGCCGTCCGCCAGCGCGAGGGGGCCCCCGCGCCGATCCTCCTCCTCGTCGAGCAGGGCCAGCTCGCCGAGCTCGGGCTGCACGAGGAGACCTTCGACGACTTCATCGTCGCCCCGATCAGCGCCGACGAGCTCGATGCGCGCATCGGGCACCTGCTCTTCCGCACCGGCCGCGGCAAGCACCACGACGTGATCGTCTACGGGCCACTCGCCCTCAACCTCGAGACCTACCAGGCGGTGATCGGCGGGCGGCCGCTCGACCTCACCTTCATGGAGTACGAGCTGCTCCGCTTCCTCGCCGCCCACCCCGGCAACGTCTTCACCCGCGAGGTGCTGCTCTCGCGGGTCTGGGGCTACGAGTACTTCGGCGGCGCGAGGACCGTCGACGTCCACATCCGGCGGCTGCGGGCCAAGCTCGGCGAGGAGCACGCCCACCTCATCGACACCGTCCGCAGCGTCGGCTACCGCTTCGGCAAGGCCCGCTGGGCGCCCTGAGCACCGAACGGGCGGTGCTCAGCCTGTGACGGCCTTCTTCTTCGCCGGCTTCACGCCGAAGGCGCTCGCGAGCTCGGCGGCCGGCACCCCCGCGAGGGCGATCGCGTAGGCGCCGCCCGGGACCGAGACCGTCGCCGTTTTCAGCACTGTGTTCGACGTGAGGTCGAGCGACTCGAGCTTGCCGGTGCCGTTGCAGACGACGTAGGCGGTCTTCCGGTCCGGCGAGATGGCGAGCCCCGTCGGGTTGGCGCCGGTGACGATCGGGGTGCCGGCGCTGCCGGAGGAGAGGGCGATCGGCGTCACGTTGTTGCCGGCGGTCGAGGAGGCCGAGTCATCGGCGACGTAGACCGTCGTCGCGGTCGCGGCGAGCGCCTGCGGCGAGCCGTTGACGGTGATCGGGACCCCCGCGCTGTTACCGGCGACGGTGAGCGGCGTGACGCTCCCCGAGCCGGTGTTCGCGACGTAGACGGTCGCGCCGTCGGGGGTCATGGCGAGTGCCGTCGGGGCGTTGCCGACGGTGATCGGCGCCCCCGCCTTCCCGCTCTTCAGGTCGATCGGAGTCACGGTGTGGCCGAGGGGGGCGTTCTGCCCGGTGACGATGCCGCCGGCGTTCGCCACGTAGGCGGTCGCACCGTCGGGGGTGATCACGATGCCCTGCGGGCCACCGCCGACGGTGATCGGCGCGAGCGCCTTGTGCGTCTTCAGGTTGATCGGGGTGACGGTGTCCCCGATCGGACTCGAGCCGGCGTCAGTGACGTAGGCGGTCTTGCCGTTGGGGGCGATCGCGATCCCCGCCGGACCGGCGCCCACCGGGATCGCCTTCTCGACGGTGCCAGTGGCGACCGCGATCGGCGTGACGGTGTTCGAGGCGTAGTTCGTGACGTAGAGGGTCTTGCCGTCGGGGGTCACCGCCGCGGCGTCGGGGAAGGTGCCGACGGTGAAGGTGCGCGTCGAGCCGCCCGCGCCCTCGCTCAAGTTGATCGCCTCGAGGCCGTTCCCGCTCCCGAGGTTGCTGGCGCTGCCGATGAGGGTGACGTAGCCGACCGTCGTCGGCGGGAGGGGCGGCAGGGTCGAGGAGGTGGTCGTCTTCGCCGGCCCCGAGCCGCAGGCCGCGAGCACGAGCGGCAGCGCCCCGAGGCCGAGCAGCAGTCGGCCCCGCGGTGTCGCGGTGCCCCTCAAGACGCGGCGGTGCTCACGAGTGCGCCTCGGCCTGTGCCCACGCCTCGATCTCCACCCGTGCGCCGCGTGGCAGCCCCGCCACGCCGATGCAGGAGCGCGTCGGGCGGTGGCCGCGAAAGGCCGCTGCGTACGCGCCGTTCATCTCCTCGAAGTCGGCGATGTCGGCGAGGAAGACCGTCGTCTTCACGACGTCCTCGAGGGTCGCCCCCTCGAGGGCGAGTGCCGCCGCGAGGTTGGCGACGGACTGCGCCGTCTGAGCGGCCACGCCGTCGACGAGCTCGCCGTCACGAAGACCGAGCTGTCCCGAACAGATCACCCACATGCCCGCGCGCGTGACCGGCGTGTAAGGGCCGAGCGGGGTGGGTGGCCGTGCCTGATCGGCCATGGTCGGTGGCTAGCTGAAGGAGGAGCCGCACCCGCAGGTGCGCTGGGCGTTCGGGTTGGTGATGTGGAACCCCGCGCCCTGCAGCCCGTCGCGGTAGTCGAGCGTCGAGCCCTTGATCAGCGCCGCGCTGTCCGGGTCGATGACCAGACGGACCTCGCCGAAACTGCGGACGATGTCGTCGTCGGCGAACTCGGAATCGAAGAACATGTCGTAGCTGTAACCGGAGCAGCCGCCCGGGCGGACTGCGACGCGCAGCGCCAACGACTCGCCGCCCTCCTCGCTGGAGAGCAGCTCAGCGACCTTACGGGCAGCCTCGTCGGTGAGCGTCACGGGGCTCGGACGGCTCCCGATCTGCACGGTGCTGGTGGCAATGCTCACGAATCGATCCTCCTCGGACTCCGCTGGGGACATCCTAACCAGCCGGTGGTCAGGCGCCGCACGGTTAGGATCGGCAGCGTGATCACGCCCCCTGAACTGGGGAATTGAGGGTGACCGAGGCCATCGACGCAGAGCTCGCCGAGGCGCTCAGCCACGTCGTCGACCCCGAGCTCGGCACCGACGTGGTGACGCTCGGGATGATCCGCGCCGCGGTGCGCGAGGGCTCCACGGTGCGCGTCGAGCTGGCGCTCACGATCGCCGCCTGTCCGCTGCGCAGCCAGCTGCAGGGCGACGTCGAGCGGGCGCTGCGCCACGTGCCGGGGATCGAGTCGGTCGAGATCACGACGGTCGCGATGGACCGCGAGGAGCGGGCCGCGCTGATGTCGATCGCCCGGCGCGAGGCCCAGCAGCGGCCGATCCGCTCGAGCGTGCCACCGACGGCGCGCGTGCTCGCCGTCGTCTCGGGCAAGGGGGGCGTCGGGAAGTCCTCGGTGGCCGTCAACCTCGCCGTCAGCCTCGCCCGCCGCGGCGCGCGCGTCGGCCTCCTCGACGCCGACATCTGGGGCTTCTCGGTCCCCCGCCTCCTCGGCCTCGACGACAAGCTCGAGGTGCGCGCCGGCAAGATGCTGCCCATCGAGCTGCCCCTTGACGACGGCCTGCTGAAGGTCGTCTCGATGGGCTTCCTCTCCGGTGAGGACGAGGCGATCATGTGGCGCGGGCTCGTCCTCAACCGCGCCGTCCAGCACTTCTTGGAGGACGTCGCCTGGGGGGCGCTCGACTACCTCGTGGTCGACCTCCCGCCGGGCACCGGGGACGTGCAGATGGGGCTCGCGAGGATGCTCCCGCACAGCGAGCTGCTGCTCGTCACCACCCCGGCGCTCGCTGCCCAGAAGGTCGCCGGGCGCGCCGCCGACATGGCGCGGCGCGGCCACCTGCGCGTCGCCGGGGTGATCGAGAACATGTCGAGCTTCGTCTGTGACCACGGGGAGGAGTACGCGCTCTTCGGGAGCGGCGGCGGCGAGCGCCTCGCCGAGGAGATCGGCGTGCCCCTCATCGGCCAGATCCCGATCGACGCCGCGGTCGCCGCCGGCGGCGACGAGGGGCGGCCGGTGGCGCTCGACTCGACGAGCCCCTCCGGCGCGGTCTTCGCGGCGATCGCCGAGCTGATCGCGACCGAGATCGCGCCGGCCGTCGAGATGAGCAACTGCAGCGCGATCCTCTTCGGGCTGGCGCGCGAGGCGGTCAGCGCGCCGAGCTGAGCCGCCAGGTCGACGCCAGGTCGTCGACGTCGGGCGAGCTGACCAAACCGTCGGCGGCGAGCTTTCTGAGGTGCGCCCAGAGCTGGCGGCCCGCCGCCTCGGTGAGCGCGGGGTCGAGGTCCCGGTAGATCGTGGCGACGAGGGCGGCCGGGGTGGACGGCCCGTCGGCGAGGAGGGTCATGACGCGCGCTTCGCGGTCACGCCGGTGGGCGAGGCAACCGCGGAGCACCCCCTCGGGGTCCTCGAGCACCCCGCCGTGGCCGGGGGCGATGGCCCCGATCGCGGGCCTGATCGAGAGCAGCCGCTCGAGGCTCGCGAGGTAGGCGGCCATGTCGCCGTCGGGGGGCGAGATCACGACGGTCGAGCCGCCCATCACGTGGTCGCCGGAGAACAGCACGCGGACCGGGACCTCGGGCGAGTCGAGAAGGTAACAGAGGTGGTTCGAGGCGTGACCCGGCGTGTGCAGCACGTCGAGGCGGTAGCCGGCGACCTGCACGCGGTCGCCGTCGCGGAGCGGGCCCGCCGGCTCGAAGCCGTCGCGGGCCCCGAAGCCGAGGAGGGTCGCGCCACAGCGCCTGGCTACCTCGGCGGCGCCCGGCGAGTGGTCGCGATGGGTGTGGGTGACGACGACGTAGCGGAGGTTCCCCCCGGCGAGCTCGACGAGGCGGTCGAGGTGCTCGGGGATCTCCGGGCCCGGGTCGATGAGCACGAGGTCGTCGCGGCCGACGAGATAGCTGTTGGTCCCGCGCCCCGTCATCGGGCCGGGATTGGGCGCCCGCAGGCGGCGGACGCCGGAGAACGGCTCTGCGAGGACCGGGTCGGCGGCGTCAGCCATCGCGCCGACTCGCGCGGCGCTCAGCCGGCGAGCCGGTCGATGAGCTGCTTGCGCTCGAGCTCGTTGAGGCCGCCCCAGATCCCGTGCGGCTCGCGGATGCGGACCGAGTAGTCGCGACACGCCAACCGCACGCTGCACGTCGTACAGATCGCCTTCGCGGCACGCTCTCGCTCCTGGCGGTCCTCACGTCGCTCGGCGTGCGCCGGGGGGAAGAAGACGGCTGCCTGTGGTCCTCGGCAGGCGGCCTTCAACTGCCAGCTCTCCTCCACATGGCTCGCGACCACGGTCCCTCCCCTGCACAGGTGCCGGTCCGCAGTGGCACTCAGGCATCACCCCGGCCCCCCGGAGTGATTTCGACGCTACCGCCGACCTCCAGAGCCTGACAAGAGGCATGTCAGGCGGCGGCCAAACCCGGTGCCGCCCTGCTCAGCGGTAGTGTCGCCGCCGGATGGACGTCGAGGCCTTCTGCCGCCAGAGCCGCTTCGTCCTCGTCGTCGGGAAGGGCGGCGTCGGAAAGACCACCGTCGCCGCCTCGCTTGCCCGCATGGCCGCCGGCGCCGGCCTCGAGGTCCTGCTCCTCGCCCTGGACGAGCGCGGCGACCTCGCGCCGCTCTTCGGGCGCGACGAGCCCCTCGACTACGCGGGCACCCGGCTGTGGGAAGCCGAGGGCGGCGGTGCCGTCGACGCCCGCCTGCTGACGAGCGACGCGGCGCTGCTCGAGTACCTGGGCTCGCACGGCCTCGGCCGCGTCTCGCGCCGGCTCGTGCAGAGCGGCGCCCTCGACGTCGTCGCGACGGCGATCCCCGGGATCCGCGAGGTCCTGGTGCTCGGCAAGGTGAAGCAGCTCGAGCGCGACCGGGCGGCCGACCTGATCGTCCTCGACGCCCCCTCCACCGGCCATGCGCTCTCCTTCCTCACGAGCTCGGGGGGCCTCGCCGGGGCCTCGCGCGGCGGCCCCCTCCGCCGCCAGGCGGAGGAGGTGCTGGCGCTTCTCGGCGACCCCGAACGCTGCCAGGTGCTCCTCGCCACGATCCCCGAGGAGACCCCCGTGAACGAGGTGATCGAGACCGCCTACCGGGTCGAGGACGAGATCGGGGTCGCCCTGCGGGCGGTCGTCGTGAACGCCTGTGAGCGCGAGCGCCCGGCGCTCGCCGCGGCGCCCGCCGAAGCGGCGCGGAAAGCGGGCGCCGCGGCGGAGGTCGGTGACCTCGAGCGCGTCGCCGCGGCCGCGGCCTTCCGTCGGGCACGCATCTCGCTGCAGTCACGCGCCCTCGAGCGGCTTGCCAGCGAGCTCCCCCTCCCCCAGCTCCGCCTGCCGCTCCTCGCCGCGGGGGCCATCGGGCCCGCCGAGCTCACGACGTTGAGCGCGGCGCTCGAACAAGCGGTCGCTCGGCTGTGAGCCTCCGCGAGCTCGCCGACGGGCGCTCGGTGATCGTCTGCTGCGGCGCCGGCGGCGTCGGCAAGACGACGAGCGCTGCGGCCGTCGCCCTCGCGGCGGCGAGCCTCGGTCGTCGGGTCTGCGTCGTCACGGTCGACCCCGCGCGCCGCCTCGCCGACGCCCTCGGCATCGGGGAGATCTCCGACCTCGCGCGACGCGTCGAGGGGCCGTGGCCGGGCACGCTCGACGCGGTGATGCTCGACCCGGCGAGCACCTTTGACCGCCTCGTCGAGCGCTACGCCCGCGACCGCGAGCAGGTGCGGCACATCTTCGACAACCGCATCTACAAGAGCCTCATCTCGACGCTCTCGGGGACCCAGGAGTACATGGCGACCGAGCGCCTCTACGAGCTCGTCGACGGCGGGGAGTACGACCTCATCGTCGTCGACACCCCTCCCTCGCGCGACGCCCTCGCCTTCCTCGCCGCTCCCGAGCGGCTCGCCTCGTTCCTCGACAACCGCCTCTTCCGGCTGCTCGTCGCCCCGGGCAAGGCCTCGCTCCGGGCGCTCTCGGCCGCGGCGCAGCTCTTCATCCGGACGATCGGAAGGATCGCCGGACGCGAGATCGTCGAGGACACGATGGCCTTCTTCCGCGCCTTCGACGGCATGGAGGAGGGCTTCCGCGAGCGTGCCGGGGCGGTCGGCAAGCTGCTGCGCGACGAGGGGACCGCCTACCTCCTCGTCACCACCCCCCGCCGCGAGGCGCTCGCGGAGGCCGCCTACCTGGCGACGCACTTCGGGGAGGCCGCGCTCGGCGTCAGCGCCGTCGTCGTGAACCGCGTCACCCCCGACTTCGGCGCACCATTCGCAGCCGGCAGTGGTGCGGGCGACTGGGCGGAGCTCGTCGAGAACCTCGACGAGCTGGTCGCCCAGCACCGCGGGGAGCGGCGCGCGCTCGACGAGCTCCTCGGACCGCTCGAGGGCGCGACCGTCGTCGAGCTCCCCCTCCTCTCGGACGACGTCCACGACCTCGACACCCTTGGGCTGCTTTCTCGCCTGCTCATCGGGGAGGCGCTACCGTGACGAGGTGGCGAAGATCCTCCTGGTCAGCGACGCGCAGACGGTCCTCGAGGACTTCCGCGCGGTCCTCGACGACGGGGTCAACGAGATCAGCGAGCTGCGCTCGGGCGAGGCCGTGCGGGCCGCCGTCGCCGCCGACCCACCGGACCTCGTGGTCACCGACTGCCAGGTGCAGAACATGGGCGGGATCGCGATCTGCCACGACCTGAAGCTCGAGGAATCCGGGGGACGCATACCGGCGATCCCGGTCCTCATCGCCCTCGACCGCCGTGCCGACGTCTTCCTCGCGAAGCGGGCGCTCGCCGAGGGCTACCTCGTGAAGCCGCTCGACCCGATCCGCCTGCGGCGGGCGGCGGCGGCGCTGCTCGACGGCGGCACCTACCGTGACGAGTCCTTCCGGCCCGTGACGATCGCCCGCTCCTGAGACGTCGAGCACCCCGGTGAGGCGGCTCTTCGGCGGCCACCGGCACCCCCACGAGGCCGCCAGCGCGCCGAGCGAGCAGGAGCGCCTGATCACCGCGCGGCTCGCGTCGCTCCGCGACGCGGCCGCCCTCGAGGTGATGACCCCCCGAGTCGACGTCGTCGCGCTCGAGGCGCCCGTCCACCTCGCGGACGTCGCAGCGGCTGTCCGGCGCTCCGGTCGCAGCCACTACCCCGTCTACGAAGGCGATCTCGACCACCTGCTCGGAGTGATCTTCGTGAAGGACCTCTTCCCCCTCCTCGGTGAGGACCGCGGCGAGGTGAGCCCCGATCTCGACGTGACGAGCCGGCGGCGGGAGCCCTATCTGCTTCCCGAGTCGCGACCGGCGCTCGAAATCCTCTCCGACATGCGTCGCGGCCGGCGCGGCTTCGCGCTCGTCGTCGACGAGCACGGCGGCCTCTCAGGGGTGATCACGATCAACGACCTCGTCTCCGCCCTCGTCGGCGAGCTCCACGACGAGTTCGACCGCAACCCGGCGCCGACGGTGCGGCGGATCGACGCCAACCGCTTCCTCGTCGATGGCCAGACCTCGGTGACCGAGGCGCGCACCGAGCTAGGTGTCGACATCCCCGACGGCGAGTACGTGACGATCGCCGGGTACCTGCTCGACGCCTTCGGACACATCCCCGAGGTGAACGACACCTGCGAACTTCGGGGTGTCGCCTTCAAGATCAGCGAGATGGACCGCCGACGCATCGCCAAGGTCGTCGTCGAGACACCGTCGACTACCATTGGCAGCGAGAGCGGCTCGGACCGCTGACGGGAAGTAGCGCAGCTTGGTTAGCGCGCAGCGTTCGGGACGCTGAGGTCGCGGGTTCGAATCCCGCCTTCCCGACCAATTTGTTCCCTGTTCAGGGCACCTTTCGGGGTGCCCTGGTTCTTTTGTCCAGCGTGCCATCGCGCGTCCATCGCGCGCGCCGGACGAACAACAGCGGATTGACCTGGACGAAAGCGATCACCAAGACGGTTCGCCGCGTCGCGCTCACCTGCCTTAGTGACCTGCGCGTAGAGCCCGATCGTGAGTCGCGGATCGGAGTGACCGAGTCGTTCCTGCGCGGTCTTCACGTCGACTCCTTCTTGCACGAGCGCGGTCGCGTTCGTTCGACGGAGATCATGAAACTGCAATCCGGGTCGCTTGATCTTGAACGTGGCTGGCACCCACACGCGGTGGTACCAGTTGCTGTAGTCGAGTCCTTCACCAT
>DATLTN010000056.1 GCA_035533595.1 Acidimicrobiales bacterium | reverse complement strand
TGAACTCGCGTTTTCAACTTCGGACGGTCTCGCGCAGGAAGCCACGTCCCGCTACGAAGGGGGTTCAGCCCGACGGCGGCTTCGGGAACGCCTCCGGCCGGCCGAGGAAGTAGCCCTGTGCGAAGTCGACGCCGAAATCGCGGAGCATGTCCAGGGTCTTCTGGTCCTCGACGCCTTCTGCGATCGTCTTCTTGCCGAGGCTCTTCGCAATCGAGACGATCGTCTGGACGAGGCGCTGGTCGGCTTCATCCTGGACCATCTCCTGCACGAACTGGACGTCGATCTTCAGATGGGTGATGGGCAGGTGACGGAGGTAGGTGAACGACCCGTAGCCGGTACCGAAGTCGTCGAGCGCGAACGCGCAGCCGAGCGCAACGAGCCGCTCGGCGAACCGCCGGCCGTCCTGGAGGTCGTTCATCACCGCGGTCTCGGTGACCTCAAAGACGAGCTTCTCTGCCTTCGCCCCGGTGCGAGCGATCTCCCGTTCAATGTGCACGAGGATCTCGTCGTTGCCCACCGAGCTGGCCGACAGGTTGACCGCGACGTCGCGACCCGAGGCGGCGATCTCCACGGCGCGGGTGATGACCCATCGGTCGATCTGGTTGACGAGCCCGAACCGCTCCGCGGCGGGCAAGAACTCGCCAGCTTCGATGACCCGGCCGGTCGGAGACAGCATCCGGAGCAGGAGCTCGTGCCGGACGGTCTCACCGGTCGTGGTGGAGACGATCGGCTGGGCGTAGAGGACGAAGCGGCGGTGCGCGAGTGCGAGGCGGATCTCCTCGAACCACGCGACCTCCCCGAAATCAGCACGTACCCGTTCACGTTCCGCCAGAAGGGGGGAGATGTCGTGGAAGGCGACCACGCTGCCGGTCCCATCGACGAGGTCGATCGGCGCGGACGAGAACGAGACGGGAAGAGGTGAGCCGTCCTCTCGCCAGAAAATGTCCTCCTGCACATGTATTGACCGACCGAGGCGGCGCACCTTCGTGATCGGGCAGTCCTCGACGAGAAGCGGTGATCCATCGACGCGGCTGTGGTGGGCCGTCGCGTGGAAGTCCGACCCGAGCAGGACGGCTGCCGACCCGTGGCCAAGCAGGCGGATGCCAGCCGAGTTGACGTAGGTCACTAGACCCTCGGAATCAGCGACGACAATGCCCTCGTCGGCGCTCTCGACAATGGCATCGGTGAGGCTGGTGGCGCGCGCCTTGTCGTCCTCGGCGGCCCTGCGCTCGGTGACGTCGCGGCCGATTAAGTGGTACTCGCCCTCGTCGACGGTGATCGTCCACTCGATCCGGCGATAGCTGCCGTCGCTCGCGCGACAGCGGTCCTCGATCGCTACGACGGCAGGCGCAGGATCCCCGAGTAGTAGCCGAACCCGCTTCGTCGCCTCCTCGAGATCGTCGGGATGAATCAATTTCCTGAGTGGCTCGGCTTTGAGCTGCTCCTTGGTCCAGCCGAACGTCTTCTCCCAGGCTGGATTGAGGCAGGTGAGATAGCCGTCGGGGGACGCCGTGCCGAGCAGGTCGTGTGCCAGGACGAAAAGTCGCTCGATCGGGTCCGTCGAGGGGGAGTCCATGTCGCGTGTCATTCAGGCCTCCCATGACCGCACTGGTTCGACACGAACCGGTGGATCCGTGCGCTCGAGGCCACTCATTCTCAGCGATTTCCCAGAGGAATCGTACCGGCGGCCTCGTCCGAGCCCGCGCCTGTAGCGTGGCAGCGCACTCGACAAGCGTCAGGCAGCACTGGCACAACAAGGATCGACAGGACCTCAGCGGCTGCGCTGCACGTTCGGACGAGGAATTGGACCGTCGGGCACCTCGATCGAGATACCCCCGGATCCGCATTGGGTCTCTTGAGGAATCGACCGCGTCGTTGTTCACCTTCGCCAGCCCTTGTCTCAGCTCGCTAGGAGCATGCGGATAGGCATGGCTCGTCACCGGGCGAACGGTTGCGGTCTAAACGATGGCTAGCAGCTGGCGCCAGGCTCCAGAATGGAGGATCGCATCCGTCGGAAACGCGCGCCCCTTTTTGTTGATGCCGAAGAAGCCCAAGAGCCAGTGCGCCACACCTGGGGGTTTCTTGACGACACGACGCCGCCAACGGGCTGGATGCTTTCAACTGCACGCTCGAGGGCGTGAAGGTGCAATGAACTCACGGAAATTGGGCACTTCGACATGGAGCACAATCCGGCGGCTCTCAGAAGCGAGAATGTCGGAGACGGTCGTGTTGACGTCGTCCACGTTGGAGATGTGGCCGTGATGACCGTTTCTGGGTTCGAGCGCGAGGCACTGATCGCGATTTAGTACTCACTCCTATGTAGTTTCCGGCGCCCTGTATCAGTCCCTGCCCGAGCCGCGGGGAACGGCTGGAGCCTTCAGAGATCTGTACCGACGCCGCGTGTCGCGTGCCGCGTCGCCACGACCCGCGTGTTCTCGCGATCGCGCATTCGTTCCACGCGCGTTTCCCGCCATCCCGCGCGGATTCCGCGATTCACCCGCGCGGGGACATCTTTTGCGGCCCGCCTCGGCGCGATCTCCCTCGTCGGAGAGGTGGCAATGAATTACTTGACGCACCCGGAAGGTTTGAGCGCAACCCCCGTTGAACCGCGCGACGATTCAGGCACCCGCACCAGAGAGGTAGGACAGAGATGCCTAAGTTCGAGGTTCTGCTTGAGTTCGAGGCCAACGACGAGAACGGGACCAACCCGGTTGCCATCACGGCCGTTTCCGTTTCGGCTGGCACCGAGTGGGTTCTCTTCTACAGCGGCTTCCGGGATGAGGCTACCGAGGTCGTGGCAGCATTTCCGAAGAGTCGTGTCGTGAGTGTGATCAGGGAAGACGCTTAAACTCGGACCGGCGTTACCTGTGTGAGATCCGCGCGTCAAGACGCCTGCAGCGGGGGCGTCCGATCCCCGGTGTAAAAGGACGACGGGCGTAGGTTCCTTTCAAGCCTGACAAGCAACGAAAAGAACCCACACCCGTGACAACCCGAGTATCACCCACCGAGCGCGTCCGCGCTCAGATTGACGAGCTGTTCGCGTCCGACCGTGACCTCGGCGACGTCCTCGAGGACGTCGCCCGTCTCGGCGTGCGCCTGCTCATGCAGACGGCCCTCGAAGCCGAGGTCACCGAGTTCTTGGGCCGAGATCGCTACGTCCGCGACGAACACGCCCGGGAGGGCAGCCGCAACGGCTACTGCCCGACGACGATCAAGACGACGGCCGGGTCGGTCACCCTCGATCGCCCGAAGCTGCGCGGCACCGACGAGGCCTTCGCCAGTCGGTTGCTCGGGACGGGGATGTGCCGCACCAACGCCCTCGAGTCCCTCGTGATCGCCGGCTTCGTCCGCGGGCTCTCGGTCCGCGACGTCGAGGCCGCGCTCGCCGAGGCCCTCGGTCCCGGGGCCACCCTGTCCAAGTCGACGGTCAGCCGCATCTGCGAGGCGATCAAGGTCGAGTTCGAGATCTGGCGCTCGAGGGACCTGTCCGGGATCTCCCTCGACTAGCTGTTCTTGGACGGGAGCCACTTCAAGTTCCACGCCGGCGCGGCGGCCGAGCCGGTGTTCGCCGCCTGGGGGATCACCACCGACGGACAGCCCGTGCTCCTGGCGCTCGCCCCGGGCACCTCGGAGTCCCACGACGCCTGGGCCGAGTTCCTTGCCGAGCTGGCCGCCCGGGCCTTGTCCCACCGCTGCTCGTCGTCTCCGACGGCGCGCCGTCGGGAACTCCAAGCGCCCGTTGCCGTCACGGTCGAACACGAGGTTGGGCCGGACCTCGCCAGGTCCGTACTGCCGCAGGCCCATTAGTACCGGGTTGACTCTCGCACCCTGAGTGATCGCCGCGTCCCCGCGGACCTCGTCACTCACTTTTCCCAGCTCCCGAACGGTGCAGATGCGTCAAGTAAGTCATTGCCGGAGAGGTGAGGTGGTTGACGGGGGTTCGGAAAGACCATAAAGTGGCGCGAAGTGGAGCGTTAGGGAGGGGAGGGACCCCGCCCCGACGAAGTGAGAGAGGACGCACGGGTGGCGCTCGGTGCGCGGTTCTTCGGCAGGTACGAGCACTCGCTCGACAACAAGGGTCGGGTGATCCTTCCTGCCAAGCTGCGCGTCCACTTCTCCCAGCCCGGCTACCTCACCCCCCACCTCGAGGGCTGCCTCGCGCTGTGGACGAGCGAGGAGTTCGAGAAGGAGATCGAGGTGCGCCTCGCGCAGGCCGAGGGCGACCCCGTGGCCCGCAACGCGGTGCGCGAGTGGTCGGCCGCCGTCTTTGAGGCGGAGATCGACCGTCAGGGCCGGATGCCCGTGCCCGCCCACCTCCGCAGCTACGCCGGCCTCGAGCAGGAAGTGCTCGTCGTCGGGATGATCAACAGAGTCGAGCTCTGGGCGCCCGCAGCGTGGGGCGCGAAGCAGCTCGACGGGGCCGCCTCCTCGGTCGCTGGCGCCTGAGGTGTCCTCGGTTGGTGTCGTCGTCGTCGATCGCCACCCCCCGGGGCGGCTCGTCGCGAGGGCGCTCGGTCTCTCCTGGCTCACCCGCAGTCCCTCGGCAGTGGCGATGGATGGTCAGTCCACATCTCTCTCCGCTAACTCCCATCCGGCTCGCGAAGGTGTTCTTCGTGCCGCGGTCGGGGGGCTGCGGGTGAGCCAGGAGTTCCGCCACGTCCCCGTCCTTTTGGACGAGGTCCTTGAGCTCTTCGACGCGGTGCCGGAGGGGCTCGTCCTCGACGCCACCGTCGGCGGCGGCGGCCACGCCGCAGCGATCCTCGAGCGCCGGCCGGAGCTGCAGCTGCTCGGGATCGACCGTGACCCGGAGGCCGTGGTCGCGGCAACGAGTCGCCTCGCGCCCTTCGGGGCGCGGGCGAAGGTCGTGCACGCCCGCTTCGACGAGCTCGCGGCGCTCGTCGCCGAGGCGGGGGCGCCGCTCGTCGGCGCCCTCTTCGACCTCGGGGTGAGCTCGTTCCAGCTGGACGCGGCGCACCGCGGCTTCTCCTACCGCAATCCCGGCCCCCTCGACATGCGGATGGACCCGAGCCGCGGCCACGGCGCCGCCGAGCTCGTGAACGGCGCCGACGAGGAGACCCTCGTCGACCTCTTCGAGGCGCACGGCGAGGAGCGCTTCGCCCGCCGCATCGCGCGGGCGGTGATCGCGGCACGGCCCCTCGACAGCACCGACGAGCTCGCCGCAGTCGTCGAGAAGGCGATCCCCGCGGCTGCCCGCCGCCGGGGCCACCCCGCACGGCGGGTCTTCCAGGCGCTGCGGGTCGCGGTCAACGAGGAGCTCGACCTGCTCGCGCCGGCGCTCGAGGCGGCGATCGCCGCCCTCGTCCCCGGCGGTCGCCTCGTCGTCCTCGCCTACCACTCCGGTGAGGACCAGCTGGTGAAGCGCACCCTCGCCGGCGCGGCGAGCGGTGGCTGCGTCTGCCCGCCCGGCCTCGACTGCGTCTGCGGCGCGGTGCCGACGATCCGGCTCTTGAACCGCGGCGCGCGCCTCTCCGGCAAGGCCGAGATCGAGCGCAACCCGCGCGCCGAGGCGGCCCGCCTGCGCGCCGCTGAGCGCCTTCCCGCACCGGACCCCCACTGATGGCCGTCGCCGCCAGCCCGCACGCGACCCGCGCCCGCGCGTCGGTACGCCCGGCCGAGAAGGAGGCCCCCTCGGCGAGAGGGCGTCTCGCGGTCGTGAGCGCCCGGCGCCTCGCGGCGCGCACCCAGCGCCGCCGCGCCCGCCTCATCGCGCTCGCCGCAGCGGCCTTCGTCGTCGTCGCCCTGCTCGTCGTTGTCACCGGCCAGGCGCTCGTCGCCTCCCAGCAGGTGCGCCTCGACAACCTCAACGCCTCCCTCGCGAGCGCGACGGCGGCCAACGAGAACCTGCAGCTGCAGCGGGCGGAGCTCACCGCCCCCGGCGCGCTGCTGAAGATCGCGGAGCGGAGCCTGCACATGGTCACGCCCGCGACGGTGACCTACCTCACCCCGGTGCAGCCGGGCGTCACCGTCGCCGAGGCCGCGGCCGCGGCCAACCGGTGAACGGCGCCCGCCCCGCGGGGGCCCGCCGAGCGCCCCGCCGCGCCCCTCACCACCACCGCGTCCTCGGGATCGGGATGTGCCTCGTCGTCGCGGTGCTGATCATCCGTCTCGTCGTCGTGCAGGTCCTCGACGGCTCCCGCTACGCCGCCTACGCGGCGGGCGAGGTGAACCAGAAGGTGAGCCTGCCCGCGACCCGCGGCGCGATCTACGACGCCGGCGGCGACCTGCTCGCGGTCTCGGTGCCGCGCGCCGACGTCGTCGCCGACGACTTCCAGATCACGGACCCCGCCGGCGAGGCGCGACAGCTCGCCCGCTACCTGCACCTCGGCCAGGGCAAGCTGACCACGCTTTTGAGCCAGCAAAACGGGTACGTGGTGCTCGCCAAGGAGCTGCCGACGAGCACGGAGACCAAGATCGAGAACCTCACCCTCTCGGGCATCACCTTCCAGGCCGACACGCAGCGCCTCTTCCCCGGCAGCCAGCTCTTCCAGCCGCTCGTCGGCGGGGTGAACGCCGCCGGCCAGGGCGACGCCGCGCTCGAGTACCAGATGAACGGGTCGCTCTCCGGCCGCGCCGGGAGCGAGGTCGTGGCCGAGGCGCCGGGCGGCGTCGTCCTCCCCGCGGGGGCGAGCGACGTTGTCCCGCCGGTGCAGGGCGCGAGCCTCGTCCTCACGATCGACGAGCCGCTGCAGGTCGAGGTGACCCGCGACGTCGAGGCGCAGATGAAGGCGACGCACGCCGACTCGGGGATCGCGGTGGTGGAGGACGTGCACACCGGGGCGATCCTCGCGATGGTCGACCTCGTCACCGGGGCGAAGGGGGTGATCGGGCCGGCGCAGCAGAACCTCGCGGTGACCTCGATCTACCAGCCCGGCTCGGTGATGAAGCTGGCGACGATCGCCTTCGCGATCCAGGACCACCTGATCTCACCCGACACGGTGTTCACCGTGCCCTACGCCCTCTCGCTCGGGGGCTACATCTTCCAGGACGCCGAGCTGCACGGCACCGAGCAGCTCCCGGTGCGCCAGATCCTCGCCCAGTCCTCGAACATCGGGACGATCAAGATCTCCCAGCTCCTCGGCCTCACCCGCCTCGCCTCGGCCTTCAGCACCCTCGGCTTCGGCCACTTCACCGGGCTCGGATGGCCCGGCGAGTCGCCCGGGATCATCGGCACGCCGAGCAGCTGGCTCGGCTCCGCGGCCGGCTCGGTGCCGATCGGCACCGGCGTCGCCGTCACCCCGCTGCAGGTGCTCGACGCCTACAACTCCGTCGCCAACGGCGGGGTCGAGGTCGCGCCGCGCATCGTGAAGGCGACGGTCGACGCCACGGGCCAGGAGAAGAGCCTCCCGCCCTCGCCGACGCACCGCACGCTCTTGGCCTCGACGGTCTCAGAGGTGGTCCCCATGCTGAGCGGCGTCGTACAGGACGAGACCGGGACGGCCCTCGAGGCCCGGATCAACGGCTACTGCGTCGCCGGCAAGACGGGCACCGCGCAGGTCCCCGACACGACCGGGCTCGGCTACGTGCCCGGCGACTGGAACGCGAGCTTCGTCGGCTTCGTGCCCGCGCAGGCGCCGCAGCTCTCGGGGATCGTGGTCCTCAACCACCCCGACACGATCTACGGTGGCGTCGTGTCGGCTCCCGTGTGGGCGCAGATCATGTCCTACGCGCTCCGCCACTTCAGCATCGCTCCACCGAGGGCCGCCGATGGAGCGCCCGCGACCTGTTCCGTGGCGAAGTGAGGCGCGCCGTCATGTCGACCTCCGCTCTCGTGAGGCTCGACGAGCTCGTGGAGGCCGCCGCCCCCCTCGCCGTCCTCGGCGACCCGCACGGCGTCTCCGTGAGCGAGATCGCCTTCGACCACCGTGAGGTGACGCCGGGGGCGCTGTTCTGCTGCCTGCCCGGGGCGCGCGTCGACGGCCACGATTTCGCCGCCGCGGCGCGCCGCGCCGGCGCCGTCGCCTTCCTCTGCGAGCACTCCCTCGGCCCCGAGCTCGCCGGCTGCGTGCAGCTCGTCGTGCCGCCGGGGACCGCCCGCCCGGCGATGGCGCGCGTCGCCGCCGCCTTCTACGGCAACCCCGCCACCGCGATGCGCACCGTCGGGGTGACCGGCACCAACGGCAAGACGACGACCACCTACCTGCTGCGCGCGATCTTCGAGCAGTACGGCTGGCGCGCGGGGGTCGTCGGCACCCTCGACGGGGCGCGCACCACCCCCGAGGCGCCGCACCTGCAGCGGGCGCTCGCCCGCCAGCGCGACGCCGGCTGCGCGGCGAGCGCGATCGAGGTCACCTCGCACGCGCTCGTGCAGGGCCGCGTCGAGGGGGTCACCTTCGACGTCGCCGTCTTCACCAACCTCACCCAGGACCACCTCGACTTCCACGTGACGATGGAGGCCTACTTCGAGGCGAAGTCCCGCCTCTTCCGCTCCGAGCGGGCGCGCTTCGGCGTCGTGAACGCGGACGACCCCTACGGGCGGCGCCTCCTCGAGCGCTCCTGCATCCCGATGCTCGGCTACTCCCTCGGCGACGTCCGCGACCTCGAGATCGGGGTCTCGGCGAGCTCGTTCCGTCTCGGCGGGCGGATCATCCGCCTCGGCCTCGGCGGGGAGTTCAACGTCTACAACGCCCTCGCCGCGGCGGCCGCGGCCCGCTCGCTCGGGGTGAGCGCCGACGCGATCGTCGCCGGCCTCGAGGCCGCCCCCTCGGTGCCGGGCCGCTTCGAGGCGATCGCCGGCCCCGACGGGGTGACCGCCGTCGTCGACTACGCGCACACCCCGGCGGGCCTCGAGGAGGTGCTGCGCGCCGCCCGGCGGGCGGCGCGCTTCAACGCGCCGGGCGACCAGCCCCGCGAGCGGGGCGACGGGCGGCTGATCGTCGTCTTCGGCTGCGGTGGCGACCGCGACCGCGGCAAGCGCCCGGCGATGGGCGCGATCGCGTGCGAGTTCGCCGACCTCGTCGTGCTCACCTCGGACAACCCCCGCTCGGAGTCCCCCGCGACGGTGATCGAGGAGATCCGCGCCGGCATGCCGGCCGGCGCCGCGCTGCACGTCGAGATCGACCGCCGGCGGGCGATCGCCGCGGCCCTCGGGGAGGCGCGCCCCGGC
This sequence comes from Acidimicrobiales bacterium, assembly GCA_035533595.1. Classification (NCBI taxonomy): domain Bacteria; kingdom Bacillati; phylum Actinomycetota; class Acidimicrobiia; order Acidimicrobiales; species Acidimicrobiales bacterium. The sequence goes on along the minus strand of DATLTN010000056.1, from coordinate 43,952 downwards.
GACATCGTGATCGTCGCCGGGAAGGGTCACGAGACCACCCAGCAGTTCGCCGACCGCGCCGTGCGCTTCGACGACCGCGAGGTGGTCCGCGACGAGTTCGCGCGCCTCGCGGCGCACCGGGGGGACGGGGCGGGAGCGGCCCGCGCGCCACAGTGATCTCGATCTTCACCGCGGGGGGCATCGCCCTCCTCGTCGCCGGCTTCGGCACGCCGATGCTGCTGCGCTCGCTGCGCCGTCGCGGCGTCGGCCAGCAGATCCGCGAGGACGGCCCGGCGCGCCACATCCTGAAGGCGGGGACGCCGACGATGGGGGGCATCGCGATGATCGTCGCGATCGTCCTCGCCTACCTGCTCGGCCACCTCGGCACGGGGACGCCCTTTTCCGCCGCCGGGCTGCTCGTCGTCGGCGCGGTGATGCTCGCCGGCGTCGTCGGCTACGCCGACGACTGGCTGAAGGTGCGCCGGCGCCGCAGCCTCGGCCTCAACAAGCGGGCCAAGTTCTCCGCGCAGGTGGCGATCGGCCTGCTCTTCGCGCTCGGTGCCCGCTACCTCGCGCACACGAGCACCGCCTTGTCCCTCACCCGCTACAGCGTCCCCGGCGTGCACCTCGGCACGGTGCTGTGGGTGATCTGGGCGGTCCTCATCATCAGCGCCTCGGCGAACGCCGTGAACCTCACCGACGGCCTCGACGGCCTCGCCGCCGGCTCCACCGCCTTCGCCTCGACGGCGCTCACCCTCATCGCCTACTGGGTCTACCGGCACCCCACCTACGCGGTGCACCCCGCGCTCGACCTCGCCCTCGCCGCGGTGGCGATCGCCGGAGCCTGCGTCGGCTTTTTGTGGTGGAACGCGGCGCCCGCCCGCATCTTCATGGGGGACACGGGCTCGCTCGCGATCGGCACCGGCCTCGCCTGCCTCGCCCTCGAGCTCAACGTGCAGCTGCTGCTGCCGCTGCTCGGTGGCCTCTTCGTGATCGAGACCCTCTCGGTCGTCGTGCAGGTGATCAGCTACCGCTGCTTCGGCACCCGCGTGCTGCGCATGGCGCCGCTCCACCACCACTTCGAGCTGCTCGGCTGGCCCGAGACGACGGTGATCGTCCGCTTCTGGATTCTCTCCGCCCTCTTCGCCGCGATCGGCCTCGGGGTCTTCTACGCCGACTTCCTGCTCGGCGTGCACGCGGTGCGCTGATGGGCGCAAAGCGGCACGTCGCGCGGCGCGCCCTCGTCGTCGGCTTCGCCCGCACCGGGCGCTCGGTCGCCGTCGCCCTCGCGCGCCGCGGCTGCGCGGTCACCGCCGTCGACGACGCCGGCGGCGCGGAGATGGCCGCCGTCGCCGAGGTGCTCGGGGTGGCTTTCGTCGCGGCGCCCGACGAGGGGACGCTCGCCGGCCTCGTCGCCGAGGCAGAGCAGGTCGTCGTCAGCCCCGGCGTCCCGCCGAGCCACCCGATCTACCGCCTCGCCACCGCACCGAAGCTCGTCGCGGAGATCGAGCTCGCCTTCTCGCTCACCGAGCTGCCAGTGGTCGCTGTGACGGGGACCAACGGCAAGACGACGGTGACCGAGCTCGTCACCGAGATGCTCGTGGCCTCCGGCCGGCGCGCCCTCGCTGCGGGGAACATCGGCCTCCCGCTCATCGAGGCCATCGACGACGAGCGCGCCGAGCTGCTCGTCGCCGAGGTCTCCTCCTTCCAGCTGAAGTACACCGCCACCTTCGCCCCCACGGTGGCGACCTACCTCAACCTCGCCGAGGACCACCTCGATTGGCACCCGACGATGGAGGACTACGCCGCCTCCAAGGCGAGGATCTTCGCCTGCCAGGGGGCCGACGACGTCGCCGTCGTGAACGCCGAGGACCCGGCCGTGCTCGCCGCCGCGGCGGGGGCCCGCAGCCGACGCGTCACCTTCGGCGCCGGCGGTGACTACGAGGAGTCCGCGGGCTTCCTCGTCGGGCCGGGGGGCGAGCGGCTGCTCCCCGCGGCGGCGCTGCCCCGCCGCCTGCCGCACGACGTGGCGAACGCCCTCGCCGCCCTCGCCACGGCGCGCGCCGCGGGGGCGAGCCCCGAGGGCTGCCGGGCCGCCCTCGAGGGATGGCACCACCCCCCGCACCGTGTGGAGTTCGTCGCCGAGCGCGGCGGCGTCGCCTACTACGACGACTCCAAGGCCACGACCCCCTCGGCCGTCGTCGCCGCCCTCGCCGGCTTCGAGCACGTGGTGCTGATCGCCGGAGGGAAGAACAAGGGCCTCGACCTCGGCGTCATCCCGCGCGCCCTCGGTGCGCGGCGCGACTCCACGCTGCGCGCCGTGGTCGCGATCGGCGAGGCGGCAGGCGAGGTCGCGGCCGCCTTCTCCGGCCTGCCGCTGCGCAGGGCGGCGACGATGGCCGAGGCGATCGGCGCCGCCGGCGAGCTCGCCCGCCCCGGCGACGTCGTCCTCCTCTCGCCGGGCTGTACCTCCTTCGACTGGTACGCGTCGTACGCGGCGCGCGGCGAGGACTTCCAGAACCAGGTGCGCGCCCTCGCCGTCGCCTCGGGGGGCGGGCGATGACCGACCTCCTCGGCGTGCGCGGCACGCCTGTGCTCCGCCTGCTGTCGGGCGTCGGCAGCGCGCGCAGCCACCAGCGCCCGGTGCGCGACGAGCCCTCGGGCCGCGCCGCGCACGGCTCGCGGCGGGAGAGCCGCAGCGAGCGGGCGGCGGCGGCCGAGGTCGGCACGACGAGGACGCGCACCACCGACCTCGCCCTCGTCGGCCGACGCGACGCGGCGCGCCTCGGCGCGCTCACCGCGGCGATCACCGGCTTCGGCCTCGTGATCGTGCTCTCGGCCTCCTCGGTCGTCTCGATCGCCACCTACGGCTCGCCGTGGGCGCTGTTCGAGCGGCAGGTGATGTGGACGCTCCTCGGGGCGGTCGCCTTCCTCGTCTGCTCGCGCGGCGACCTCCGCCGGCTGCGCAAGCTCGCCGCGCCGCTGCTCATCCTCACGGTGCTGCTGCTCGTCGTGGTGCTCACCCCCCACATCGGACGCACGGCGGGCGGCTCCTCGCGCTGGATCGGGGCGGGGCCGATCCGCCTGCAGCCCTCCGAGCTCGCGAAGCTCGCCTTCGCGCTCTTCGCCGCGGACCTCGTCGCCCGCCGCGAGCAGGCGCGCGACCACGTGCAGGTGGTCGTGCGCCCCGTCGTCACGGTGCTCGGCTTCATAGCGCTGCTGATCCTGAAGCAGCCCGACATGGGCACCGCGATCGTGCTCGTCTCGATCGGTGCCGCGATCCTCTACGCGGGGGGCACCGAGCGGCGGGTGCTCGGCGTCACCTTCGGCGGCCTGCTCTTCGTCGGCAGCCTGCTGATCCTCTCCGCCCCCTACCGGCGCTCGCGCTTCCTCTCGTTCATCAATCCCTTCGCGCACGCCTCGACCTCGGGCTACCAGGTCGTGCAGTCCCTCGAGGCCCTCGGCTCGGGCCACCTCTTCGGCACCGGCCTCGGCGGCTCGGTAGCCAAGTGGGGCTTCCTGCCGAACGCCCAGACGGACTTCATCTTCGCCGTGATCGGCAACGAGCTCGGGCTGATCGGCGCGCTCGCGGTGCTGCTCGCCTTCGTCGGCCTCGGCATCCTCGGCCTGCGGATCGCGGCGCGCGCCGCCGACCGCTTCACGAGCCTGCTCGCCACCGGGCTCACCTGCTGGCTCGTCTGCGAGGCGCTGATCAACATCGGCGGCGTGATCGGCATCCTCCCCGAGACCGGAATCCCGCTGCCCTTCCTCTCCTTCGGCGGCTCCTCGCTCGTCGTCACCCTCGGGGCGGTGGGGCTGCTCGTGAACATCGGCCGCAACCCGACGCTGCGCACCGCCCGCCCGGCGCCCGCCGCGCCGGCGCCGCGGCCGCGCCCCCGGCCGGCGGCGGCGCGGCGGTGAGGGGGCAGGGCCGCCTCGAGGTCGTCCTCACCGGCGGCGGGACGGGCGGCCACATCGAGCCCGCGCTGGCGCTCGCCCGCGCGCTCGAGCGCTCGGGGCGCGAGCGCGCCGCGCTGCACTTCGTCGGCGCCCGCCGTGGCATGGAGGGAAAAGCGATCGGCGACGCCGGCTTCTCGATCAGCCTGCTCCCGGGGCGGGGGGTCCGCCGCAGGCTCGCCTGGTCGAACGTCCCCGCCCTCTGCGGCCTCGCGCTCGCCCTCCTCGAGGCCTGTGCGCTGCTGCTGCGCCACCGGCCGCGCGTCGTCGTCACCTTCGGCGGCTACGCCGGGCTGCCGAGCTCGCTCGCCGCGGTGCTGCTGCGCATCCCCCTCCTCGTCGTCAACCTCGACGCCATCCCCGGCGGCGCCAACCGCCTCGTCGCCCGCTTCGCCGCCCGCACGGCGATGGCCTTCCCGGCGCCGCTGCCGCGCGGCGTGCTCACCGGGGCGCCACTACGCGAGGCGGTGCTCGCGGCGGCCGCCGAGGAGCCGAGCGCGGCGCGGGCGCGTCTCGAGCTCCCCGAGGGGCGCGCCGTGCTCGTCGTCGTCGGCGGCTCGCTCGGCGCCGGGCGGCTGAACGAGGCGGCACTCGGCCTCGCCCGACGTTTCGCGGCGCGCGACGACCTCGTGCTCGTGCACGTCTGCGGCGCCCGCAACTACGACGAGGTCGCTGCCGAGCGCGACGCCCTCGGGATCGCCACGGGCGGAGGAGCGGGGCTCGACTACCGCCTCTTGGCCTTTGCCGCCGAGCTGCCGGAGCTCTTTCGCGCCGCCGCGCTCGTCGTCTCGCGCGCCGGTGCGATGACCGTTGCCGAGCTCGCCGCGATCGGCGCGCCAAGCCTGCTCGTGCCGCTGCCGAACGCCCCCGGCGACCACCAGCGGCGCAACACCGCCGAGCTCGTGCGCGCCGGCGGGGCCCTCGTCGTCGACGACGCGGAGGTGACCGCCGAGCACCTCGAGGCCCTCCTCGGCCCCCTCCTCGCCGAGCCGGGCCGCCTCGAGGAGATGGCGCGGGCGGCGCGCTCGGTCGGGCGCCTCGACGCCACGAGCCGCGTGGTCGCGCTCATCGACGAGCTCGCGAAGGCGGCGGCGTGAGCCTCGACCTCACCCGCCCGACCCGCCTGCACCTCGTCGGGATCGGCGGCGCCGGGATGAGCGCGATCGCCACCGTGCTCGCGCAGATGGGCCACGCTGTGAGCGGCTCGGACCTGAAGGCCTCGGCGACGGTCGAGCGGCTGCGGGGCCTCGGGGTCACGGTGGCGATCGGCCACGACGCGGCGAACGTCGCGGGCGCCGAGCACGTCGGGATCTCGAGCGCGGTGTCCTCGAGCAACGTCGAGCTCCTCGAGGCGCACCGCCGCGGCGTGCCGGTGCACGCCCGCGCCGAGCTGCTCGCCGCGATCTGCGCGACGCGCCGCACCCTCGCCGTCGCGGGAACCCACGGCAAGACGACGACGAGCTCGATGCTCGCCCTCGTCCTCCTCGAGGCGGGGCTCTCGCCGAGCTTCATCATCGGCGGCGAGGTGAACGAGATCGGGACCAACGCCGCCTTCGTCGAGGGGGAGTGGCTCGTCGTCGAGGCCGACGAGAGCGACGGCACCTTCCTGCAGCTGCCCGCCGAGGTGGCGGTGGTGACGAGCGTCGAGCCCGACCACCTCGAGCACTTCGGCTCCTTCGCCGCGCTCACCGAGGGCTTCGCCGAGTTCCTCAGAAAGGCCGCGGGCGCGGTCGTCTGCGCCGACGACGCCGGGGCGCGCGCCCTCGCCCCCGAGGGTGCCGTCACCTACGGCTTCAGCGAGGGCGCCGACTACCGGGTGAGCGACTTCACGACGGGGCGCGCCGAGATCGCCTTCGGCCTGATCGGCCCCGAGGGCGACCTCGGCCGCTTCACGCTGCCGGTGCCCGGGGCGCACAACGCCCGCAACGCCGCCGCCGCGCTCGCCGCGGCGCGCCTTTTGGGCGCCGATCCCGACGCCGCCCGCCGCGCCCTCGCGCGCTTCGCCGGCGTCGCCCGCCGCTTCCAGTTCCGGGGCGAGGCGGGCGGCGTCACCTTCGTCGACGACTACGCGCACCTTCCGGGCGAGGTCGCCGCGACCCTCGCGGCGGCGCGCGGCGGGGGCTGGGAGCGTCTCGTCTGCGTCTTCCAGCCGCACCGCTACTCGCGCACCGAGTCCGTCGGGGGCGACTTCGGCGAGGCCTTCGTCGACGCCGACGTCGTCGTGATCACCGGCATCTACGGCGCCGGGGAGGCGCCGCGACCGGGCGTCTCGGCCAAGCTCGTGCTCGACGCGGTGCTGAACGCGCACCCCGAGACGACCGCCGCCTACTTCCCGGACCGCCGCGAGCTCGTCGGCTACCTGGCGCGCCTGCTGCGCCCCGGCGACTGCTGCCTCACCCTCTCGGCCGGCGACCTCACGAGCCTCCCCGACGAGCTCCTCGAGGTGGTGACGGGCTGATGGAGGCCCCCGTCGACCTCGCCGCGGCGCGCCTCGGTCCCCGCGCGCGGCGCGACGAGCCGATCGGTGCGCGCACGACCTACCGGGTGGGCGGGAACGCCGCCCTCTACGTCGAGCTCCTCGACGAAGAGGGCCTCGCGGCGGTCGTCGGCGCGGTCGCCGAGAGCAAGGTGCCGCTCCTCGTGCTCGGGAAGGGCTCGAACGTGCTCGTCGCCGACGGCGGCTTCGACGGCCTCTGCGTCACGCTCGGCGGCGCCTTCGAGGAGCTCGCGCTGCCCGCGGCCGCGCCCGCGGGGGAGGGCGCCGCGGCCACCGTCACCGCCGGCGGCGGCCTCGCCTACCCCGTGCTCGCGCGGCGCCTCGCGACGGCGGGCCTCGGGGGGATGTCGTGGGCCGTCGGGATCCCCGGATCGGTCGGCGGCGCGGTGGCGATGAACGCCGGGGGCCACGGCGCCGAGACGGCGGACCGCCTCGTCGCCGCGGAGCTCGTGCACCTCGACAGCGGCGAGCGCCACCTCGCCGCCGCCGGCGACCTCGACCTCGCCTACCGCCACTCGGCGGTGGGTGCTCACGACCTCGTCCTCGCCGCCACCTTCGCCGTCACCGCCGCGCCGAGCGGGCGCCTCGCCGAGGAGATCGACGAGATCGTCGCCTGGCGCCGTGAGCACCAGCCCGGCGGCCGCAACGCCGGCTCGGTGTTCACCAACCCCCCCGGCGACGCCGCGGGGCGCCTCCTCGAGGAGGCGGGGGCGAAGGGGCTGCGCGTCGGGAGCGCCGTCGTCTCGGAGAAGCACGCGAACTTCATCGGCGTCGACAGCGGCGGCTCGGCCGACGACGTCGCCGCCCTCATCGAGGCGGCGTGCCGCCTCGTCGCCGAGCGCCTCGGGGTGACCCTCGCGACCGAGGTGCGCTTCGTCGGGTTCGACCGATGACGCCGCCGCGCCGGGGGGCCGGCGCGACGATCGAGCGGCCGGCGCGCCGTCCCGCCCCCGAGCCGGCGCGCGCCGGGCGGCCACCGACCGAGCGGCGCTTCCGGGAGCGGCGCAACGCCGTCGCCCGCGACGCCGGCCGCCGTCGCCTCGCGGTGCTCGGCACCGTGCTGGCGGTGCTCGCGCTCGCGGTCTCGGCGGTGGCGATCGTGCACACCTCGCTCTTCGCCGCCCGCCACGTCGTCGTCTCCGGCGAGCGCCACACGAGCGCCGCCGCGATCCTCGCGGCGAGCGGCCTCGACAACGCCCCGCCCCTCATCGACGTGCACACCGGGCAGGTGGCGGCGGCCGTCGAGCGGCTGCCGTGGGTCGCGCACGCCGCCGTGCAGCGGGAGTGGCCCGAGACGGTGCGGATCACGGTGCGCGAGGCGGCGCCGATCGCCTTCGCCGAGGTCGCCGGCGGCACGGTGCTGCTCGACGGGCGGGGGAGGGTCCTCGAGGCGCTCCGGGCGGGGAGCCCGCCCCCCGCGCACCTCGTCCCCCTCGGCCGCCTCGCCGCTCCCGCCCCGGGCGGCACGCTGCCGGCGCGCGAGCTCCCCGTGCTCGCGGTCGCGGGGGCACTCCCGCTCTCGACGCTCGCCCAGCTGACGGCGCTCGTGCACGAGCCGAACCTCGGCGTGGTCGGCGTGCTGCGCTCCGGCGCGCAGGTGATCTTCGGTTCTGCGGCCGAGTTGCCGGCAAAGATGGTGGCCCTCGTGACGCTGCTAAAGAGCACGTCAATCGGCAAGAGCGCGCGCCTCGACCTGCGGGTCCCCGCAGCCCCGGTCTTGACCCGCTGATGCCTCGGCCGTATCGTTCATCGGACCTTGAGAGGCCGCTGCAGCGGGCGCTCTACCGGCAACGTCGCTGGTTCGGGTACCGCGGGCGGGGTGAGCGCAGCACCAGCCCGTGCGGGGACGGGTCTAACGAGAGCGGGCCACAGCTGCGGGAACTCCGTGTTGTCACGGAGCCGTTGCCAGGGCCGGAGAAGGCAGAGGCGGCAATGACCGGGGCATCGCAGAGCTTCATCGCTGTCATCAAGGTGGTCGGCGTCGGCGGCGCAGGCGTGAACGCCGTGAACCGCATGATCGACGCCGGGCTGAACGGCGTCGAGTTCATCGCCGTGAACACCGACGCGCAGGCGTTGCTGATGAGCGAGGCGGACATCAAGCTCGACATCGGCCGTCAGCTGACGCGCGGCCTCGGCGCCGGCAGCGACCCCGAGGTGGGTCGCGCCGCGGCCGAGGAGCACCTCGAGGAGATCGAGGAGGTGCTGAAGGGCGCCGACATGGTCTTCATCACCGCCGGCAAGGGCGGCGGCACCGGGACCGGCGCGGCACCGGTGATCGCCGAGGTCGCGAAGAGCCTCGGGGCGCTCACGATCGGCGTCGTCACCCGCCCCTTCGCCTTCGAGGGGCGCCGCCGCAGCGTGCAGGCCGAGGCCGGTATCCAGCGGCTGAAGGAGAAGGTCGACACCCTCATCATCATCCCGAACGAGCGGCTGCTGTCGCTCGCGGACGCGAAGACCTCGGTGATCGACGCCTTCCGGATGGCTGACGAGGTCCTGCTGCACGGCGTGCAGGGGATCACCGACCTCATCAACCTCCCGGGCCTAATCAACACCGACTTCGCCGACGTGAAGATGGTGATGCACGACGCCGGCTCGGCGATCATGGGGATCGGACTCGCCTCCGGCGAGGGCCGGGCCGTGAACGCGGCCCGCCACGCGATCACGAGTCCGCTCCTCGAGGCCTCGATCGAGGGGGCGCGCGGCATCCTTTTGAACATCGCCGGCGGCCGCAACCTCGGCCTGTTCGAGGTGAACGAGGCCGCCGAGGCGATCCACGCCGTCGCCCACCCGGACGCGAACATCATCTTCGGGAGCGTCATCGACGACGGCCTCGGCGACTCGGTGCGGGTCACCGTGATCGCCGCGGGCTTCGACCGCTTCGACGAGCGGGAGGTCGTCGCGAAGGGACCCTCGCACCTCGCCTCGAAGGACGGCAAGGCCGAGGCGATCGACGTCTTCGCCGTCGGCGGCGACGACCTCGACCTCGGCGACGACGACTTCGACGTCCCCTCCTTCCTCCGCTAGGCCCGCCGCCGCCCTGCCGGGCGGCGCCGTGGCCTGCTGCACCACCGTCGCCGACGGGGACCTCCGTCCGGAGCACTCCGACGAGGCCGCCCGCAGGGCGATCGCCGACCTGCCCTGGCGCTTCTGCGCGCAGGTGCACGGAACGACGGTCGCCCGCACCGGCGCCGGTGCCGGGCGCCCGGTCGCCGACGCCCTCGTCACGACCGACGACGTCGCCCTCGCCCTCCTCGGTGCCGACTGCGCCCTCGTCGCCCTCGCGAGCCCCGAGGGGGTGCGCGGCGTCGCCCACGCCGGCTGGCGGGGCCTCGCCGGCGGGGTGATCGAGAAGACCGCGGCGGCGATGCGCGAGCTCGGCGCGAGCGAGATCGCGGCCGTCTCGAGCCCGGCGATCCACCCCGAGTGCTACGCCTTCTCGCCGGCGGACCTCGAGGCGCTCGTCGCCGTCCTCGGCGAGGAGGTGCGGGCGACGACGGCCGACGGCGAGCCGGCGCTCGACCTCCCGCGCGGCGTCGCCGGTGCGCTCGCCCGCGCCGGGGTCACCGACCTCGGCGCCCTCGGCGGCTGCACCGGCTGCGACGAGCGCTTCTACTCCTTCCGCAGGCGCGGCGAGGCGGCGCGCCACGCCCTCGTGCTGCGCCCCGCCCCGAGCCGGTGAGCGCGCCCACAGGCGGCGGCGCGCTCGCAGGCGACGGCGCGCTCGCCGCGAGCGTCGCCGGCAACCTCGCGCGGCTGCGCGCCCGCATCGCCTCCGCGGGCGACCCCGCGGCGGTGCGGATCGTGGCCGTGACGAAGACCTTCCCGCTCGCCGCGGTGTTCGCGGCGCGCGCTGCGGGCCTCGCCGATATCGGCGAGAACTACGCGAACGAGCTGGTCGACAAGGCAGCGGCGGCTGGCGCGGCCGGCGCCTCGGAGCTGCGCTGGCACTTCCTCGGCGAGCTGCAGCGCAACAAGCTCGCCCGTCTGGCGCCGCTCGTCGCCTGCTACCAGGGCCTCGACCGCCTCGAGGAGGGGGAGGGGTTGGCCCGGCGCCGCCCCGGCGCGCGGGTGCTCGTCGAGGTCGACGTCGCCGGCACCCCCGGGCGCGGCGGCGTCGCGCCGCGCGAGGTGACGCCCCTCGTCGGCGCGCTCGTACGGCTCGAGCTCGACGTCGCCGGGCTGATGACCGTCGCGCCCCCCGACCCCGTCGCGGCGCGCCGGGCATTTAGCCTGGTCGCGGCGCTCCGCGCGGAACTCGGCCTCGCCGAGGCCTCGATGGGGATGAGCGACGACCTCGAGCTCGCCGTGGAGGCGGGCTCGACGATGGTGCGGGTCGGGAGCGCTCTGTTCGGTCCCCGCGCCGGGCAGGGACCGGTGCCACAATGAGGGTCGGAGGAGATCAATGGCTTCGTTCATGAACAAGGCGCTCGCCTACCTCGGCCTGAAGGACCTCGACGACGATCTGTACGACGACGAGGACTACGACGCCGAGCCGCCCCGGGAACGGGCGCGCACCGTCTACCCCGAGCGAGAGCCCGAGGAGGTCCCCCCCGAACCCCGCAGCTTCGGTGGCACGGTGCGGCCGCTCGCCAACAACGAGGAGGTGGGCTTCGGCCGCACCGGGAGCACGGTGCTGCGCCCGGTCTCGCCGAGCCGCAGCGCGAAGGTGCACGTGGTCGCCCCCGAGCGCTTCAGCGAGGCGCAGGAGATCGGTGACGTGATGCGCCAGGCGAACCCGGTGATCGTCAACCTCACGCTCGCGGACCGCGACCTCGCCCGGCGGATGATCGACTTCTGCTCGGGCCTCACCTACGCGTTGAACGGCGCGATGGACCGCGTCGCCGACCACGTCTTCCTGCTCACCCCGCCGAACGTCGAGGTGTCGGCGGAGGAGCGGCAACGGCTTCAGGAGCGCGGCCTCCTCGAGCCCTAGGAAGGGCGGACCGCGTGGTGCTCAACGTGCTGGCCTGGATCGTGCAGGCCTACATCCTCGTCCTCTTCGTGAGGATCGTCCTCTCCTGGTTCCCCTCCAACCCCTGGTCCGCGCTCGGCAAGGTGACGCGCGCGCTGGCGCGCGTCACCGACCCCGTGCTCGTGCCGCTGCGCCGCCGGCTGCCGCCGCTGAGGGTCGGCGGCTCGGCGATCGACCTCTCGCCGCTCGTGCTCTTCGTCGTCCTGGAGATCCTTCTCCGGGTGCTCTGAGCAGGGACGGCGCGAGGGGGGCATGCCCCAGGCGGGGGGCCGCCGGGCAGTAGGATCGGGTCATGGAGATCTCGGGCAAAATCCTTCGGGAAGTGGAGTTTCGCGACCGTCTGCGCGGCTACGACACCGACGAGGTCGATGAGTTCCTCGAAAAGGTGGCGATCGGGGTCGACGAGCTCCACGAGGAGATCTCGTCGCTGCAGGGGCGGGCCGACCGCGCCGAGCGGCAGATGGAGACGCTCCCCCCCACCGATGACGACAGCCTGCGGCGGACCCTCGTCCTCGCGCAGCGCACCGCCGACCTCGCGATCCACGAGGCCCGCGAGGAGGCCGCCCGCCTCCTCGAGCAGGCGCGCTCCCAGGCCGACGGGATGCTCTCCGAGGCCCGCCAGTCGGCGAGCGCGATGCGCAGCGAGGCCGAGCGCGACCTGCAGGCGCGCGTCGAGCACCTCGGTGAGGAGCACGACCGCCTCACCCGCCAGATCGGCGTGCTCACCTCGCTCGTCGACGGCGAGCGGACGCGCATCACCGAGGCGCTCTCCAGCCTGCTGGGCTTCGTCGGCGACGCGCTCTCGGTCTCGCCCGAGCTCGCCGAGGGGAGCGCCCTCCCCGGCTACCGCAGCGACGCCGAGGAGGGCGACCGCTACGGGGACAGCGAGTTCGGGAGCAGCTTCAGCGACTTCACCCCGCCGGAGACCTCCGGCCAGCCCTACCGCCACGACGACGACCCCCTCGATCTCGGCCTCCCCGACGTCGAGGCGGAGCTCGGCGAGGACGCGGCGATCGCCTTCGGCGGCGCCCGCGAGCTCGACGCGACCGAGAAGGCCCCCGCCGAGCTCGACCCCGACGAGGAGCTGTGGTCGCGCTGGGCGAGCGCCGAGGGGGACGAGAAGCGCGAGGGTGGCGAGACCTTCCGCTTCGGCCGCCGCGAGGACGACGAGCCGAGCTGAGCCCCTCGGGCCGGGGCCTCAGCCGGCGACCCAGATCCCGTGCTCGCGCCTGCCGAGGCGCTCGCCGCCCGCCGCGGTGACGACGACGCTGTCCCCCCAGTTGAGGGGGTGGCTGCGGTCCGCGCAGCGCACCTGCGGCTTGAAGATCACCACCGGGTTCTGCCGCAGCACCTTTTTCAGCTCGACCGGTGACTTCGCGTCGTTGGTGATGATCGGCCCGTCGTCGCCGGCGCCGCGGCCGTGCATCATCAGCTGCGCGGTCGCCCCCGCGGCGGGGCCGGAGGCGGGCGCCTCCTTCTCGCAGATCGCCCGGCAGCGCTCCTGCAGCTCGCCCGCGGTGGCCCCCGGCCTCAGCTCGGCGGCGAGCTGGAACCAGACCTCTCCCTGGAGCTTCGCGAGCTCGTCGTAGACGGGGTCGCAGCGCTCGACACAGACGGGCTGCACCCCCTGGGAGCGCCAGCCTCCCCAGGAGGCCTCGAGCTCGTTCAGGATGAGGTCGCCGGCCTCGAGGCGGCGGTGCGTCGGCCGCGTGAGGGTGCGCGTCGGGGCGGGCCCCGAGACCCAGTTGAGTGGACCGTCGCCTCCGAGCCGCGCAGCATCATCTCCGAGAAGGCCTTCGCCCAGACGACGTAGTCGAGCTCGCCGGCGCGCGCGCGGCGCGCAGCGCGTGGAAGCCCTCGTCGATGATCAGCGCCGCCTTCGGAGGAACTCGATCTCCTCCTCGCTCTTGGTGAGGCGCACCTCGTCGAGGAGGTCGGTGGCGTCCTCGAAGGTGGCGGCGGGGAAGGCCTGCTGGAGGGCGAGCATCGTGTGGTAGAGGACGGTGCCCTCGGGCGAGCGGGTCCCCGTCCCGAGGCCGGTGATGCCCACCCGGTCGTCGGTGACCCCGAGCTCGTGGAGGCGCTCGACGGCGACCTTCCCGTAGTCGCGGCGCGCCTCCCGGATGTCGGTGACCCAGTTCTGGGCCCGCGGCCAGCGCTCGGCGGCGGAGGTCGCGCCGACGGTCACCTCGCCGTCGAGGGGGAAGATCACCGTGATCTCCGCGCCCTCGCCGCCGCCGCAGTGCGAGAGGTAGCGGGAGTTGGCCTGGAAGTCGAGGCTGTGGCCGGTGTGTGCGGGGGTGACGATCGCGGTGAGGCCGCGCTCGGCCATGAGCGCCCGCAGCGCCGCCCAGCGACGGTCCCGCTCCGCGAGGGAGAACCGCGGGTGGGGGATCATCTGCTCCTCGTCGAGCGGTGCGCGCTGCCCGGCCATCTCGGCTCCTCGCTCCCCGGTCGCGCCCTCGGCCGCGGCCCGCTCCGAAGCGAGACCCCGCCGCCCGCCGCCCGCCACTGCCCCGCCCGCTCAGCAGGCGGTCAGGTGCCGCGCACGTCCTGCAGCTCGATCGCGAGCAGCGAGCCGTCGGAGAGCTCGGCGAGCACCGCCCCGGCGGGCTTCTCGGCGAGCGGGTGGAAGGTGAGGCTGCGGGCGAGGGTCTGGGCGGCGATCTCGGCGGCGTGCGGGGCGAGGCGCTCGGCGAGCTCCGCGTCGCAGTAGAGGCGGAGGTCGATGCGGTCGGCGACGTGCAGGCCGGTGTCCTTCCGGTGCTGCTGGATCTCGCGCACCGCGTCGCGGGCGAGGCCCTCGGCCCTCAGCGCCGCCGTCACCTCGACGTCGAGGAGGACGAGGCCGCCGCTGTCGAGGAGGCGCCCGGTCGTCTCCTCGAGGGGCGCGGCGCGCAGCTCGTACTCGCCCTCGACGAGCGCCTCGCCACCCACCTCGACCGCGCCCGCAGCGGTGACCTCCCACTCGCCGCGCCGCCAGGCACCGATCACCTGCTGGGTCTTCGCGCCGAGGCGGGGGCCGAGGGAGGCGGGGACGAGGGTGAGGCGCTCGCTGGTGCGCCCGCCGGCGTCGGCCTCGAGGTGCACCTCCTTCACGTTCACCTCGTCGGCGATGAGCGCCGCGAACTCGCCGAGGCGCTCGGCCGCAGGGCCGGCGTAGGTGAGGGCCGCGAGCGGCAGGCGGGCGCGCAGGCCGTTCGCCTTGCGGATCGAGTGCGCCGCCGAGCAGAGCTCGCGGACGAGGTCCATCGCTGAGACGAGCTCGGGGTCGGCGGGGAGGGCGTCGGCGGCCGGCCAGTCGGTGAGGTGCACGCTCGCCTCGGCGGTGAGGCCGCGGAACACGACCTCGGAGAGGTAGGGGAGGAGCGGGGCGCTCACCTGGCAGAGGTGGACGAGGCAGGTGTGCAGCGTGTCGTAGGCGTCGCGCTTGTCGGCGTCGGCCTCGCCCCCCTCGCCGAAGGCCCGCCAGAAGCGCTCGCGGCTGCGCCGCACGTACCAGTTGGTGAGCGCCTCGAGGTAGGAGGCGACCGCCGCGCAGGCGCCGGCGAGGTCGTAGCGCTCGAAGGCCCCGGTCACCTCGGCGACGAGCGCGGCGGTCTTCGCCAGCAGGTAGCGGTCGAGCAGCCCGCGCTGGTCGGTGCGCAGGCGCCCGACGGTGCCGTCGGTGCCGCCGTAGAGGCAGAGGAAGGCGTAGGTGTTCCAGATCGGGTTGAGGATCTGGCGCAGCGGCTCGGTCATCGCCTGGTCCTCGACGGCCGCGTCGAGGCCGCGCAGGATCGGCGAGGAGAGCAGGTACCAGCGCATCACGTCGGCGCCCGCCTCGGCGAAGAACTCCTCGGGGTCGGGATAGTTGCGGAGACGCTTGGAGAGCTTGCGGTAGTCGTTGCCGAGGAGGATCCCGTGCGCGATGCAGTGCGAGAAGGCGGGGCGGTCGAACAGCGCCGTCGACAGCACGTGCAGCGTGTAGAACCAGCCGCGGGTCTGGCCGACGTACTCGCAGATGAAGTCGGCGGGGAAGTGCGACTCGAAGCGCTCGACGTTCTCGAAGGGGTAGTGGAGCTGCGCGAAGGGCATCGCCCCCGACTCGAACCAGCAGTCGAAGACGTCGCTCACCCGCCGCATCGTCGAGCGCCCGCTCGGGTCGTCGGGGTTCGGGCGCACGAGCTCGTCGATGTAGGGGCGGTGGAGGTTCTCGGGGCGCACCCCGAAGTCGGCCTCGAGCTCGTCGAGGCTGCCGTAGACGTCGACGCGCGGGTAGGCGGGGTCGTCGGACTTCCATACCGGGATCGGCGTCCCCCAGAAGCG
The DNA here is from genome assembly GCA_035533595.1 of Acidimicrobiales bacterium. NCBI lineage: Bacteria > Bacillati > Actinomycetota > Acidimicrobiia > Acidimicrobiales > Acidimicrobiales bacterium. The sequence goes on along the minus strand of DATLTN010000056.1, from coordinate 28,239 downwards.
GTTGCGGGAGATCGACCAGTCCCGCGCCCCCTCGAGCCAGTGCCCGAAGGCGCCGTCGCGCACGTTCTCCGGCACCCAGGTGATCTGCTGGTTGAGCTCGAGCATGCGCCCCTTCACCGCCGTGACCTCGACGAAGTACGAGCTCACGGCGCGGTAGATGAGGGGCGTGTCGGTCCGCCAGCAGTGCGGGTAGCTGTGGTGGTACTCCTCGCGCCGCACGAGGCGGCCCTCGGCCGCGAGGCGCTCGACGATCGGTTCGTTGGCCTCGAAGACGTGGCTCCCCGCGTAGTCGGGGACCTCGCCGGTGAAGACCGCGCGGTCGTCGACGGGGCAGCGCACGGCGATCCCGGCGCCCTCGCAGAGGCGCTGGTCGTCCTCGCCGAAGCCGGGCGCCATGTGCACGATGCCGGTGCCCTCGTCGGTCGTCACGAAGTCGCCGGCGAGGACGACGAAGGCCCCTTCGTCGGCGGCGAAGTAGTCGAACAGCGGCCGGTAGCGGCGGCCGACGAGCGCCGCGCCGCGCACCTCGCCGAGGGGCTCGGCGCCCTCGAGCTCGGCGGCGTAGGCCTCGGCCCGCTCGGCGCCGATCACGAGGACGTCGCCGCCGCGGCGGTAGAGGGCGTAGCGCACCTCGGGGCCGACCGCGAGGGCGAGGTTGGAGGGCAGCGTCCACGGCGTCGTCGTCCAGACGAGGAACTTGAGCGGCCCCTCGAGCGGGCCGCCCTCGCGCCCGGAGGCCTCGACCGCGAAGCTCACCGTGACCGCCGGGTCGACGCGGTCGCGGTAGGCGTCGTCCTGGCGGGTCTCGAAGTTGGAGAGCGGGGTCTCGCACTCCCAGCAGTAGGGCAGCACGCGGTAGCCCTCGTAGACGAGGCCGCGGTTGTGCAGCTCCTTGAAGGCCCACAGGACGCTCTCCATGTAGTCGGCGTCCATCGTCTTGTAGGCGTGTTCGAAGTCCACCCAACGGGCCTGGCGGGTCACGTAGCGCTCCCAGGCGTGGGTGTAGCGGAGCACCGCGGTCTCGCACGCCGCGTTGAAGCGGTCGATCCCGTACTCGGTGATCGGCCCGCGCCCCGAGACGCCGAGCTCCTTTTCGACCTCGGTCTCGGCGGGGAGGCCGTGGCAGTCCCAGCCGAAGCGGCGCTCGACGAGCTTGCCGCGCATCGTCTGGTAGCGGGGGACGGCGTCCTTCACGAAGCCGGTGAGGAGGTGGCCGTAGTGCGGGAGGCCGTTCGCGAACGGCGGGCCGTCGTAAAAGACGTACTCCGGGCTCTGCCGCCTGCGTGCGACCGAGGCCGGGAAGGTCCCGTCCACCTCCCAGGAGGCGAGCACCTCCTCCTCGAGCTCGGGGTAGCGGGGCGGCGAGGGGATCTTGCGCAGGTCGGGGTAGGCGTGGGTGCTGTCTGGGTCCGCCATCTCCCTAGAGTAGGCGGCCATGCCCGCACAATTGTTCGAGGTCGTGGCCCCCACCGGCGCCGACGAGACGCCGGCGATCACGCTCCATGCGCAGCTGCACGCCGGCGCAGGGAAGGCGGAGCTGACCGGCTTCGGCCAGTCCGCGCTCGTGCTGCGGGTGGCGGCTCCCCCCGCATCCCCGCCCGCCAACCGTGCCGTCCGCGAGCTCGTCGCCGAGCTCTTCGGCGTCGCTCCCGAGGCCGTGAGCGTCCTCGCCGGCGAGCGCAACGCCGGCAAGCAGCTGCGCGTCGAGGGGGTCGACGAGGCCGAGGCGACCCGCCTCCTCGACATCGCCCGCGCCCACCTCGGCGATGCCCCAGCGGCGCGTGGCCGTGCGGGTCGCGGCCACTGAGCCCTCGGCGCTCCCGACCGGCCGCACGGCGGGATCGGTTAGTCTGTCGCACCCTCGTCCCCCGAGAGGAGGCAGTCCGATGCCGCTTCGCACCCGGACTCCGGCGTCCGCACCCGCGGAACCATCCAAGGCAGTGCCCGGCGCGAAGAGTGCCGCGACGAAAAAGACCGCACCCCTCGCGGGCAAGGCGGTCGCAGCCAAGCGCGCGGCGCCCGAAAAGGGCGCCCCGCCAAAGAAGGCCGCCGCCGAGAAGGCGCCGGCCAAGGCCGTCGGCAAGGTGACCGCGCAGAAGGCCGGCGCCGAGAAGGCGCCGGTGAAAGCCGCCGCCAAGGAGACCCCCGCGAAGGCGGCCGCGAAGAAGGCGCCGGCGAACAAGGCCGTCGCCGAGAAGGCGCCGGTGAAGGCCGTCACCAAGTCCGTCCCCCGTCCCCCCTACAAGCCCACCCCCGGCGGGTACGCCAACGACGACCGCTTCCTCGCCCACCAGCGCGAGGCGCTCCTCGCTGAGCGGGTGACCTACCTCGAGCAGGCGGCGAGCCTGAAGGCCGAGGCGGAGTCCCTCGTCGAGGAGATGGAGCCGGGCGACGTGCAGTTCGACGAGGAGTCCGGCGAGGGCGCCACCTCGACCGTCGACCGCGAGCGCGACCTCGCCCTCTCCGCGCAGGCGCTCCTCGCCGTCGAGGAGATCGACTTCGCGTTCGCGAAGATCGCCAACGGCCGCTACGGCGTCTGTGAGGGCTGCGGCGAGCTGATCGGCAAGCCCCGCCTCGAGGCGCTCCCCTATGCGCGCCTCTGCATCGCCTGCAAGAGCGGCGGGCTCTCGCGGCGCTGAGCACCGCGACCTCGCCGGCCACCGGCCGGCGGCGCCTCGCCGCCTCCGGCGCCCTCGCCCTCGCCGTGATCGCCGCCGACCAGGGGACCAAGGCGTTCGCCGTCGCCGCCCTCTCCGACGGCCACGACGTGCACCTCGTCGGCCCGTTCTCGCTCGTCCTCGCCTACAACCGCGGCGTGGCCTTCTCGCTCGGCTCCTCGGTGGGGGCGCCGCTCATCGCGCTCGCCGCCGTCGTCGTGGTCGTGATCGTCGCCTTCGGGCGGCGGCTCCCGGGCCGCCTCGGGGTGGCCTCGCTCGGGCTGGTGGTGGGCGGCGCGCTCAGCAACCTCGGCGACCGGCTCTTCCGCCCGGCGGGCGTCGTCGACTTCCTGCACAGCACCTTCTGGCCGACCTTCAACCTCGCCGACAGCGCGATCGTCGTCGGTTGCGTCCTCCTCGCCCTCGCCCTCCTCAGGGAGCGCCCCGCAGGGTCGCCGGCACGGTGAGCGACCCCGTCGAGGTCCCCGCCGCGCTCGACGGCGTGCGCGTCGACCGCGCCGTCGCCTTCCTCTCCGGCCGCTCGCGCGCCGAGGTCTCGCTGCTCATCGAGGCCGGCGCGGTGACCGTCGGCGGCGTCGTCGTGACCCAGCGCAGCCGCGCCGTGCGCTCGGGGGAGCGCCTCGGCTTCACCCTCGACCCGCTCGCCGCGGCGAGCGGCCCGCTGCGCGGCGTCGCCGGGGTGGCCTTCGCCGTCGTGCACGCCGACGAGCAGCTGATCGTGATCGACAAGCCGGCCGGCCTCGTCGTCCATCCGGGCGCCGCGCACCGCGAGGACACGCTCGCCGCCGGGCTCCTGCACCGCTTCCCCGACCTCGCCGCCGCGGCGGCCGCCGGGGCGGGCGAGGCCGACCGCCCCGGGATCGTGCACCGCCTCGACAAGGACACCTCCGGGCTGCTCGTCGTCGCCCGCACCCCCGAGGCCTACCGCTCGCTCGTCGCGCAGCTCGCGGCGCGCACCATGCACCGCCGCTATCTCGCGCTCGCCCTCGGGCGCGTCGAGGCGGAGGAGGGGCTCGTGGAGGCGCCGATCGGCCGCAGCCGCCGGCAACCGACCAAGATGGCCGTCACCGTGGACGGCCGGGAGGCGCGCACCCGCTACCGGGTGCTCGAGCGTTTCAGCGAGCCGGAGCCGGCGACCTACCTGCAGCTCGAGCTCGAGACCGGGCGCACGCACCAGATCCGCGTCCACCTCTCGGCGATCGGCCATCCCGTCGCCGGCGACCCCCGCTACGGCGGCGGGCGGAGGGGCTTCGGCGCGCTGCGGCGCCCCTTCCTGCACGCCGCTGAGCTCGAGCTCACCCACCCCGGCACGGGCGAGCAGGCGCGCTTCACCTCGCCGTTGGCGCCGGAGCTGGAGGCGGTCCTCGCCGGGCTGCGCCGCGCCGCCGAGTAGACGGGCGGCGGAGCTCAGGCGGCGGGGTGCAGCGCGCCGACCTCGGGCTGGGTGGCGAGGAAGCGCAGCGCCTGTGCCTCCACGCTGCGCACGCGGCGCACGCCGATGCCGAGGCGCTTGGCCGTCGTTTCGAGGGAGGCGGGCGGCTCGCCCTGCAGGCCGAAGCGGAGGCGGACGACGTCGCGCTCGAGCTGGCCGAGGCGGTCGATCGCCTCGCCGAGCTGCTCGAGGGAGACGAGGTCGGCGACCTCCTCGTCGATCGGCGAGAGGTCCGCGGCGAACAGGTCACCGAGGGTCGCGGTCGCCTCGCTGCCGAGCGGCTGGTCGAGGCTGGCGACGACGCGCGGCAGGCGCGGCTCGCCTCCCTCGCCGTCGCGCTCGGCCGCCGACTCGGCAGCCACCGCGTCCTCGGGGAGGCGGATCGCCCGTCCCTTGGACTGCACGGCGCGCTGCAGCGACTGGCGGATCCACCAGGTGGCGTAGGTGGAGAACTTGAAGCCCCGTCGCCAGTCGAACTTCTCGACGGCACGCATCAGGCCGAAGGTCCCCTCCTGGATGAGGTCGGTGAGGTCGATGCCGCGACCCTGATAACGGCGCGCCCAGTGGACGACGAGGCGCAGGTTGGCGGAGATCATCTCCTCGCGGGCCTGGTCGTCGCCCTCTTCGACCCGGCGCGCCAGCTGCACCTGCTCGTCCGCGCTGAGCAGCGGGTGACGACCGAGGTCGTCAAGGAACAGCCGCATGAGATCGGGACCGGCACCCGCACGCTCGAGGATGTCGTCTCCGTGGGTCGTGGTAGCGATGACCGCGCCTCCTTGGCACTTGCGCCGTTACGGTCGTAGGGAATCAACGACCGCTTCCGGCCCCGACCTGAGTCTTCTGGTCGGGTTCTAACTTTGCAGCTGTACTAACGCTTCATTGCCCGTTCGCATTCCAATTCATGTCCCCGAAACGGTGAGCAACCTGGGAGCTTGCCGAGATGAGGTGGTGAATGGCCTCCGTGCCGGATAGTACGGAGCGGCCCGTCGGCCGGATCATCGTCGTGCGACACGGGTCGACGGAGTGGAGTCGCTCGGGCCGTCACACCGGCCGCACCGACGTTCCCCTGGACAGCGCGGGCCGCTCCGCCGCGGCGGGGCTCTCGGGCCGCCTCGCCGAGCTCGGGATCGTGGCCGCCTGGAGCTCGCCGCTCTGCCGGGCGCGGGAGAGCGCGGCGCTCGCCGGCTTCGCCGAGGCGCGCCTCGCCGATGACCTCATGGAGTGGGACTACGGGGACTACGAGGGACGCACGACGGCCGAGATCCGCGAGGAGCGCCCCGACTGGGCGCTCTTTCGCGACGGCTGCCCGGGCGGCGAGACCCTCGTTGAGGTCGAGGCGCGCTGCACGGAGATGATCGGGCGCGTCCCCCTCGATCCCGAGGCCGAGGGGGCGGCGGCCCTCTTCGCCCACGGCCACTTGCTGCGGGTCCTCGCCGCCACCTACCTCGACCTCGGCGGCGCGGCGGGCGCGCACTTCGTGCTCGACACCGCGACGGTCGGGATCCTCGGCTTCGAGCGCACGACGCGGGCGCTGCGCGGCTGGAACGCCTGAGGGCGGCGCTTGACACCGGGGCCAGGCCCGGGCGTCGTGCCGCTGATCAGTCGAGGAGCGGGATCGCGCCGGCCATGCCGCGGGCGCGGGCGACCATGTCGGCGAGGGTGAACGAGTCGAGGTGGTGGCGCATGTGCTCGCCGACCTCGGACCAGACGGCGAGCAGGGCGCACTGCCCCTCGTGGTCACAGGCACCGTTCTGGTGCGGCTCGCCGAAGTCGCCGACGACGATCGGCCCGTCGACCGCCGAGACGATGGCGCCGAGGGTGATCTCGTCGCTCGCCCGCGCGAGCACGTAGCCGCCGCCGACGCCCCGTTTTGAGCGCACCAGCCCCGCGCCCTTCAGGGCGAGGAGGATCTGCTCGAGGTAGGGCTGGGGGAGCCCGGTGCGCTCGGCGATGTCCCGCACCGAGGTCGGGCCGTTCTCATCGACGCGCAGCGCCAGCGACAGCAGTGCCCTGCTCGCATAATCCCCGCGAGTCGAGACAGAGCGCACCTCCCCATGCTACGGCGCACGGAGGGTTTGAGCTGCGGCTCGCCGGGGTCGCGGCGGGTGGGGCGGACCTAAGCTCCCGGGAATGGCACTGCGGGACGACCAGCCTCGCGACGCGGCCGTGCTGCTGCCCGACGCCGTCCTCCCCGACTTCGGGGGCGCCTGCATCGCCTCGCTCGTCCCCGCACTGTTCTCCCGTCACGACGGGGCGGCCCCGGACTGGCTCCCTCCCTCGCTCATCGACGCCGAGCAGGTGGTGCTCTTCGTCGTCGACGGCCTCGGAGCCCGCCAGCTCGAGGAGCGTCGCTCCCTCACGCCGGTGATGTCGGCGATGGAGCGCTCGCTGCTCACCTCCGTCGCCCCCTCGACGACGGCCGCCGCGCTCACCTCGATCACCACCGGCCTCGCCCCCGCCGAGCACGGCCTGCTCGGCTACCGCCTCGCCGAGCGGGGCGCGGTGCTCAACGTGCTGAAGTGGCGGATCGGCGAGGAGGACGTCCGCGAGCGCCTCGCCCCCGCCGCCTACCAGCCGCACCTCCCCTTCTTCGGCCGCCCCGTCCCGGTCGTCAGCCGCGCTCGCTTCTCGGGCTCGGGCTTCACCGAGGCGCACCTGCGGGGCGCGCCCCTCGTCGGCTGGAGCCTCGCCTCGAGCATCGCCGTCGAGGTGCGCCGCCTCCTCGACGCCGGTGAGCGCTTCGTCTACGCCTACTACGACGGCCTCGACGCCATCGCGCACGAGCGCGGCCTCGGTGCCCACTACGACGCGGAGCTCGCGCACGTCGACCGCCTCGTCGCGGCGCTGCAGGATGCCCTCCCCGCCGGCGCCGCGCTCGCGATCTCCGCGGACCACGGCGAGATGGAGGCCGCCTCGCCCTCGATCGACCTCGCGCCGGCGATCGGCGAGGTTCCCGTCCGCCACTCCGGCGAGGGGCGCTTCCGCTGGCTCGGCGTCGCCCCCCACGAGGCGGCGGGGCTCGTCGGCCGCCTGCGGCACCACCTCGGCGAGCGCGCCTACGTCGCCCGCCTCGATGAGCTCGAGGCCGTCGGCCTCTTCGGCGGCCCGGTCGCCCCCGAGCACCGTGCCCGCCTCGGCGAGGTGGCGGTGATCGCCCGCGCCGCGGTGAGCTTCCTCGACCCGGACGACCCCTCCGAGGGACGCCTCGTCGGCCGCCACGGCGGCCTCTCCGCCGCGGAGATGTACGTCCCGCTGCTCGGTGCGCGACGGTGAGGATCTACACGCGCCACGGCGACGACGGGACGACGGCGCTGCGCGCCGGCGCGCGCCTTTCGAAGGCCGACGGCCGCTTCTCGCTCCTCGGCGACCTCGACGAGAGCCAGGCCGCCCTCGGCGTGGCGCGCGCCGAGGCCGAGCCGGGCGGGGCGCTCGACACGCTGCTCCTCGAGCTCGAGCGCGACCTGTGGATGGTGATGGCCGACGCTGCGCTCCCGACCGAGCGCCTCGCCGCCGAGGCCAAGGTCGACGAGGCGATGGTCGCCCGCCTGGAGCGCGAGATCGACCGCCTCCGCGAGGCGCTCGCCCTCTCGCCCAACTTCTCGGTCCCCGGCGCCAACCGCTGCTCGGCGGCGCTCGACCTCGCCCGCGCCGTCGTGCGCCGCGCCGAGCGCTCCGCCGTCGCCCTCGGCCTCTCGGGCCCGTTGCTCGCCTACCTCAACCGCCTCTCCGACCTCTGCTGGGCGCTCGCCCGCGACGCGGAGGAGGTCCACCTCGTGCACGGCGCCCGCCGCCGCGGCGAGCCCGAGACGGCCACGTGAGGGCCGAGAAGGAGCAGCGATGAGCCCCGAGCTCCACGGCACCTCGTCCGCGCCCGACGCCGACGCCACCGCGCGGGGCGTCTACGAGGAGCTGCGCGCCGCCGACGGCGGGATCCTCGACGCGGGCGCGCTGCAGCGCCGGGGCTTTTCCGGCAAGCTCGGCGAGGCGGTCGCGAACGACGTCGAGGGGCGCCTGCAGATCCTCGTCGGCCTCGGCCTGCGCGCGGAGCTCGGCACCGAGGCGCTGCGGCGCGCCGGGGCGGCGGCGGCGCGCGCCGCCGCCAGCTGCCTGACGCTCGTCATCGACCTCACCGGGATCGACCTCGAGGGCGTCTCCCCCCTCGCCGTCGCGCAGGCGACCGGCGAGGGGGCGCTCCTCGCGAGCTACCGCTTCGAGCGCTTCCGGAGCGAGGAGGAGGGCCCCGGCCTCGCGCAGATCGCGCTCACCGGCCTTGACGGGGCGGCGCTCGCCGAGGGGGCGCGGCGCGCCAACGCCGTCGCGCGCGCCGTCGAGCTCTGCCGCGACCTCGTGAACACCCCCGCGGGCTCGCTCACGCCGCGCGACTTCGCGGCGACGGCGGGCGAGGTCGCGGCCGCCGCTGGGCTCGGGATCGAGGTGCTCGAGGAGGAGGGGATCGCCGGCGAGCGCCTCGGGGGCCTCGCCGGCGTGGCCGCGGGCTCGGAGGCCCCGGCGCGCTTCGTGAAGCTGCACTACGAGCCGGAGGGCGCGCCGCCCTTCACCGTCGCCCTCGTCGGCAAGGGGATCACCTTTGACTCGGGCGGCCTCTCGCTGAAGCCGGCGAACTCGATGATGACGATGAAGACCGACATGTCCGGCGCCGCCGCGGTGCTCGGGGCGATGAGCGCCTGCGCGGCGCTCGGCGTCGGGGTGCGGGTCACCGGCTACCTGCCGATCACCGAGAACATGCCGGGCGGCGCGGCGACCAAGCCGGGCGACGTGCTCACGATCCGCAACGGCAAGACGATCGAGGTGCTGAACACCGACGCCGAGGGGCGGCTCGTCCTCGCCGACGCGCTCAGCCTCGCGGTCGAGGACGGGGCCGACGCGATCGTCGACCTCGCCACCCTCACCGGCGCCTGCGTGGTCGCCCTCGGGATGGAGATCGCCGGCGTGATCGGCAATGACGACCGCCTGATCTCCAAGGTGCGCGCCGCGGCGGCGGCCGCGGGGGAGGCGCTGTGGCCCCTCCCGCTGCCCCCCGCCTACCGCCGCCACATCGATTCCGAGGTCGCCGACATGAAGAACATCGGCACCGCGGGCCAGGCGGGCGCCCTCGTCGCGGCGCTCCTCCTCGAGGAGTTCGTCGGCGACGTGCCCTGGGTCCACCTCGACATCGCCGGGCCGGCGCGCAGCGAGGAGGACGACGGCTACCGCCGGAAGGGCGGGACGGGCTTCGGTGTGCGTACCCTGATCACACTGCTCGAGGGCTACGAGCCCCTCGGCGGCGTCGTCCAGGGCAGGGCTGAGGGGATCGAGGTGCTCCGATGAGCGAGACGGACAGCGCGCCGGAAGCGGCGCCGGCGCCAGCGCCGCAGCACCCCTTCACCCTCGCGGTCGACGTCGGCGGGACGGGGATCAAGGCCTCGGTGCTCGACGCCACCGGGAAGATGGTCGCCGACCGCGTGCGCGTCGACACCACCTACCCGCTCTCGCCGGAGACCTTCGTCAGCGACATCGTCGAGCTGGCGAAGCCCCTCCCCTCCTACGACCGCGTCTCGGTCGGCTTCCCGGGGGTCGTGCGCGAGGGGCGGGTCGTCACCGCCCCCCACTTCGTCACGACGCACGGGCCGGGGAGCAAGGTCTCCAAGGAGCTGCTCCGCGCCTGGAGCGGTTTCGCCGCGGTGGACGAGCTCTCCAAGCGCCTCGGGCACCCGGTGCGGATCCTGAACGACGCCGACCTGCAGGGCCTCGACGTCGCGCAGGGCAAGGGGCTCGAGCTCGTCGTCACCTTCGGCACCGGCGTGGGCACGGCACTGTTCATGAACGGCGTGCTCGCTCCCCACCTCGAGCTCGCCCACCACCCCTTCCGCAACGGAGGGACCTACAACGACCAGCTCGGCGACGCGGCGCTGAAGCACGTCGGCGTGAAGCGCTGGCGCAAGCGCGCCAAGCTCGGCCTCGAGACCCTCGACGAGCTCGTGAACTTCGACCACTGCTTCGTCGGCGGCGGGAACTCCCGCCACCTGTCGGGGCGCCTCGACGAGGCCCGCTACACGGTGATCGACAACATCGCCGGGATCCTCGGCGGCATCAAGCTCTGGGAGGACTCCCCCGGGGTCCCCGGCGAGGCGCAGGAGGCCTAACCGCCGGGCACCTCCGGCGCGGGCCGCCGGCGCTCGGGCGCGGCGCGCGCTCTCACGGCTTGTCAGCACCTCTCGTCGCGTTTCGTGCACGACGGATGGCGGACACGCATCCCCCAGTTGCGGCGCGAGTGGCTGGGCACCCCCGGTGCCGCCCCGGCGCCGGCCTGCCCGATCGGAGGACCCCGTTGGCCCCCCGCTCTGGGCGAGCACGAGGTAGCCGGCGGCGTTCACGCAGGCGACGGCTTCGGTCGGGGCTGCGGGGTGCGACTCGGTCGCCGTCGCGATGCCGGCCCCGGCGGCGAGCAGGCCGGCCGCGGCGAGGCCGGCGGCGAGCGATGACGAGGATCTCGCTCCCCCTGAAGCCGGAGCGGGGCCAGACCGGGCCCCGTGGCGCGCCCGGGGCAGCGGGCCCCGCAGGGGCCGGCGGGGCCGGCCGGCGCGGTGGCGGGGGCACCGGCCCCGCGGGGAGCAACGGCTCCAACGGCACGAATGGCGCGAACGACAGCAACGGGGCGGTCGGCCTCACGGGGGCGGCCGGCCTCACGGGGCCGTCGGGGACGGCTTCGCTCTTCGGGGCGAACACGAGCGGCACCTCCACCGCCGAGAGCGACGGGGGCGCCCTGCCTCCTCGGGCAGGTCTTCCTCACGGCGGGAACGGGGGCCGGTGGGGAACCCGGAGACGATGCCCGCCGACGGCCAGCTCCTCACGATCAACGGAGCCACCGCGCTGTTCTCGTTGCTCGGCGTGACCTACGGCGGGAACGGCACGAGCAACTTCGCCCTTCCCGACCTGCGCTCGATGGCGCCCGACGGCCTCACCTACGTGATCTGCACCACGGGCACCTTCCCCTGAGCGGCGGCACGGCCGCCCCCGGGGCGGCCTCACGCACCGGCGAGGTTGGCGCACTGCGCCCGCAGCGCTCCCGTGAGGTCGCTCTCGGGGACCCGCGAGCTCTCCGAGAGTGTGGCGGCGAGCGCCTGGAAGTCGGTGTCGCTGCTCGCCGCGAGCGCCGCGTTCGGCAGCGCTTCGCGCAGGTCGACGTTCGCCCGCTGGAGCAGGCGCACCTGCGCCGCGCCCGTCGCGTGCTGCGCCCGGCCGTAGAGGCGGAGGGAGGCGTCGACCTGCGCACAGGCCTGACGGGCGAGGCCGGTGGACTGCGAGCTGCAGGCCGAGAGGCCGAGGGCGCCGCCCCCGACGAGCGCGACCCCGACGAGGCGGCGGCCGAGCCGGCGCCTCATTCCCCGAGCCAGGCCGGCGTCGCGTCGAGGAGGAAGCGGCTGACCAGAAGGGCGCGGTCGAAGGTGTCGCAGAGCAGCTCCTCGCCGGCGAGCACCGCGGCGAGGGAGATCTCGCGGCGGGCGACGATCGTGAGCCGTCGCGCCGGCGGGTCGGTCACCGAGCCGAAGGAGTCCGTCGCGGAGATCTCGAGGGGGAGGTCGACACCGCCGACGCCGGCGAGGTCGATCGCCAGGCGGAGCAGGTCGGGGCCGTGGGTGAGCGGCGGGATGCCCCAGTTGAAGGTGATCGGGAAGGCCCACTTGTCGGGAGGGTCGGCGTCCTCGGGGAGGGCGACCACGGTGTCCTCGAAGTCGAGGAGGATGCGCGGGTCGACCTCCAGGGCGAGGTGGAGGTCGATCGGCCCGCCGCAGCCCTCCTCGGGGTGCAGGTCGACCTCCCAGAACTGCCGCAGCGAGTAGGTCTCGACGAAGTGCCGCTCGTCGTGGACGTGGAAGCCGTGGTCGACGGCGTGGTCCTTCAGCTCCGCGACGTACCCGGCGACATCGATGACCGCCATCGCGTGGAGTGTAGGCAGCACGGGCGGCCCTGCCGCGCCGGCGGGAGGCAGCGGCGGGGGAGGGCCACCGCTAACCTGCGGCCCGATGGCCGAGCGCGACCTGCTGGCGGTGCTCGAGGAGGCCTCCGCCGCCGTGCGCGCCGCCCTGTCGGCGCTGCCGGACTGGGGCCCGGCGGGGACGATCGCGGGCCAGTACCACTCGGACCTCGCTGCCGATGCGGCGGCGATCGCGGTGCTCGAGGGCGCGGGCCTCGGGGTGCTCTCCGAGGAGAGCGGCCTCCACCACCCCGAGCGGGCGCTGCTCGCGGTGCTCGACCCGCTCGACGGCTCGACGAACGCCTCGCGGGGCGTCCCCTGGTACGCGACGAGCATCTGCGTCCTCGACGGTGAGGGCCCGTTCGCCGCGCTCGTCGTCGACCAGGCGAGGGGCACCAGCTACCGGGCCACCCGCGGTGGGGGGGCGACCCGCGACGGCGCGCCGATCGGGCCGAGCGGCACCGAGCGCCTCGGCGAGGCGGTCGTCGGCCTCGCCGGTTACCCCGCCCGCTACCTCGGTTGGCGCCAGTTCCGCGCCTTCGGCGCCGCGGCCCTCGACCTCTGCCTGGTCGCCGACGGCGCCCTCGACGCCTACCTCGACGTCAGCAGCGCGGCGCACGGCCCCTGGGACTATCTCGCGGGGATGCTCGTCTGCACCGAGGCCGGAGCGGTCGTCGGCGAGCGCGAGGGCCGCGACCTCGTCGTGCGCGAGCACGGGCCGCGGCGCGCACCGCTCGCCGCGGCGACGCCCGCCCTCGCCGCGGAGCTGCGCGCCGCGGTCGCCGGCCCCTCGGGCGCTCGGTAGGTTGGCGGGGTGACCGACGGCACCGAAGCTGGCGGGGGCTACGCGCCGCTGCTCGCCCTGCAGGCGCTCGACTCGCGCGTCGACCAGCTCCGCTACCAGCGCGAGCACCACCCCTCCCGCCTCGCGCTGAACGAGCTCCTCGCCCGCCACAAGAAGCTCGCCGCGGAGGTCGCGCCGCTCGAGGCGCGGGTCGCCGAGTTCGACGCCCGACAGGGCGAGCTCGAGCGGGAGATCGGCGAGACCGACGCCCGCGTCGCCACGATCGAGGCGCGCCTCAAGGCCGGGAACGCCGGCTCCTACCGCGACGAGGGAGCGATGTCCGAGGAGATCGCCTCCCTGCGCCGCCGCAAGAGCGCGCTCGAGGACGACGAGCTCGAGGTGATGGAGGCGCGCGAGCCCGCCGACGAGGCGCTCGCCGCGCTGCGCGCCGACGACGGGTCGACCGCAGCCAGGGCCAAGCAGGAGCACGCCACCCTCCTCGCCGCGGAGGCCGCGCTCGACCGGGCCCTCGCCGAGGCGGCGGCGGAGCGGGCCACCCTCGCGGGCGGCGTCGAGGGAGCGCTCCTCGCCGACTACGAGAAGCTGCGCGCCCACCTCGACGGCGTCGGCGTCGCCCGCCTCGAGCACGGGGTGTGCTCGGGCTGCAACCTCGCCCTCTCGGCGGGGGAGCGCGACCGGATCGTGCACGCCGCGGCGGGCGAGCGCTTCCACTGCGAGCAGTGCGGGCGGATCCTCGTTCCCTGAGGGCAGCGGCCCTAGGGGCCGGTCGGGGGCGGCGGGCGGCGGCGGCTCAGCAGCGCCACGATCAGCGCCGCGAAGAGCACCGAGACGATGAGGCCGAAGCCGTAGGAGTAGCGGTAGCGCCAGCCGAAGACGAGGCGGGCGAGCAGGCCGCCGAGGAACGAGCCGGCGAGGCCGATGACGATCGTCTGCAGGATCGGCATCGGGTTCGGGCCGGGGACGAGGAGGCGCCCGAGGGCGCCGACGATGAGCCCGGAGAGGGCGAGCGAGACGATCAGCAGGAGCACCCCGCCATCGTCGCGCCACCGGCTCGGGCGCGCTCACTAGCGACCGTCGGGTCGGGTCCTCCCCGGGCGCCGACCGGCCGTACCCCTCAGGACGAGAGACCGCGATGGGAGGGCCTGATGAAGGACCGCTCGCCGCTCCAGAGGCTGCTCCGCCGTCTCCTCCCGCTCGTCCTCGCCGCCAGCCTCGGGATCGCCGCCGCCTGCGGCGGGTCGGGCGGTGGCGGCACGAACACGACCAACACGGCGCACAACGGCGGCATCGCCTACTGAGGCTCTCGGCCATCGGCTCCCTCGCCGGGCGGGCGGGGTGGGCGATGATGGGAGCGCTGTGCGCCCGATCCGAGAGAACGCCGCCGCGCGCGCCGCCGCGCGACTGAGCGCCCGTCGCTTTTTCCTCCTCTCCTTCCTCGTCCTGTTCGGCGCCGCGGCGATCTGGTCGGCGGCGAGCCCGATCCTCGGTGGCCCGGACGAGCGCGCCCAGGTGATCAAGGCCGCGGCGGTCGATCACGGCCAGTGGACCGGGTGCTTCCTGTACGCGCCGAAGCTCGGCCACTGCGTCCCTGACCCGACGAAACCGGACTCGCAGGTGAAGCTCCCCCAGTTCTTCGCGCTGATCGCGGCCAGCGTCCCGCACGACCCCTCCGACGGCCCAGACCTCGCGTGCACGATCCACCGCCCGACGGTGCCGGCTTCCTGCATGAATTCCCTCGACCGGCCGCCGAGCAAGCGCGACATCACGGATGGTTCCATCCTCTACGCGCACACCTATGTCGCCCGCTACCCCCCGCTCTACTACCTCGCCGTCGGGCTGCCGAGCCGTCTCGGCGGGAGCTCGATCGACATCTACCTGATGCGCCTCATCTCCGCCGCGCTCTCGGCGCTGTTCCTCGCGCTCGCGTTCACCGCCGCCTTCTGCTGGTCGCGCAACCGCCTGCTGGTGCTCGGCCTGCTGGTCGCGGTGACCCCGATGGCCCTCTACCTCGCCGGGGTGGTGAACCCGAGCGGCCTCGAGATCGCGAGCGCGACCGCGTTTTGGACCGCGGGGACGATCCTCGTCACCGAGCGTCTGAGCGACGCGCCCGCGGGGCTGCGCTGGCTGTTCGCGCTCTCGGGCGCGACCTTCGCCCTGCTGCGCGGCATCTCCCCATTCTGGGTGGCCTGCAGCCTGGCGCTGCTCGCCCTCGTGCCCCGGCGCGCCGCGCTCGCACGCGCGTTGCGGGGACCGCGACTCCTGCTCCCGCTCGCGGCGATCGCCGCCGCCTCACTCGGTGCGCTCGCCTGGATCATCCCCGAGCACGCGCTGCTGCAGTTCCACGGGACGCTGCACGCGGGGGTGCCGGCGAACGTCTCGACCTTCACGATCCTCGCCAACTCCTTCGGCCACACCCGCTACTACCTGGCGGACATGGTCGGGGTCTTCGGCTCCTTCGACGCGTACTCACCCCTCGTCACCTTTGTGGTCTGGGGCCTCCTCGTCCTCGGCCTCGTCCTCGCGGCGATGCGCCTCGGCGGCCGGCGCGCCGTCGTGCTGCTGGCGCTGCTCGTCGTCGGGATCATCCTCCTCCCCGTCGCGATCTCGAGCTCGCACGCCCACGAGTACGGCTACAACTGGTCGGGGCGCGACACCCTCCCGCTCGGCGTCGGCCTGCCGATCCTCGCCGCCGGCTTCCTCGGGGCCTGGTCCTCGGGGGAGGGGCGCGAGCGCGCCCTCCGCCGCGCGTCGGGCGCGCTCCTCCCGTTGTGGGGTGTGGCGCAGTTCCTCGCCTTCGCCGAGGCGCTGCGGCGCAACGCCGTCGGCACGCACGGTGCGATCGTCGGCTTCATCACCCGCGCGAGCTGGCACCCGGCGATCGGGATCCTCCCCGCGCTGCTCCTCGAGATCGTGGCCCTCGCAGCGCTCGGCGGGGTCGCGGCGGTGGTCGGGGCGCGCAGCACCGGGTCGCCGCCCCGCTCGCCGGCATCGCCCTGACCGCGGGGCCACCGGTACGGCCCGGGGGGTGCAGGTGAGTGCCCGCGCCCAGCTCGGGGGAACGATCGAGTCGATCGAGGAGGGGGTAGGCACCGCCGATGCCTACGCGCTGATCAGGTCGTCCGACGTCATGTTCGGACCGGCAGAACGAAGAGCCGGGGGCGGCTCGCCACGTCGCCCACCGGGACGGGCGCCCGCGTCGAGCGCCACCGGCCGGTGCACGCGATCGTCGGGCCGTTCGCCGCCTCAAGGATCGCGACGACGAGCCGATAGGTAGGCCATGCGGCCGAGCGAGAATGCGACCCCGCGGCGCACGAGCACGGACAGGCGTGCGCTCGTGGAGGTCGAGACTCCTCCGCGCTGGCGCAGAAGCCCCGACCGACCAGGGCGATGACGATCGTCACCCGCGCCCCCGCCGACCGCGACGGCGACCACGTGGCTCGGCTCGGTGACGACGAGTTCGCGATCCTCGTGCACGGTCACGCCGCCGTCGCCTCGACGCCCGCCGCCCGCCTGCTCAGTCGCCCGGAGAGCCCCTTCGTCGCCGGGGGCAGGGAGATACTCGTGCAGGCGAGCGTGGGGGTCGTCGACAACGACCTCGCCCGCTCGCTCCAGCCCGACGACCTGCTGCGCGACGCCGACCTCGCGACGTGCCTCGCCAAGTCCTCGGGCAAGAACCGGGTCGTGACCTACACCGCCGGGGTCGACCGGATCGTGCGCGAGCGAGCGGAGCTCGCTTCGGACCTCCACCAGGCACTGAGCGGCGGCCAGTTCGCGGTGCACTACCAGCCAGTCATCGCGGGCACCGACGGGCGCCTCGTCGGGGTCGAAGCGCTGCTGCGTTGGAACCACCCGACGAGGGGGCTCGTTCCACCGATGGAATTCATCCCCCTCGCTGAGGAGACTGGTGAGATACGCGAGATCGGCGCCTGGGTCCTCCGCACCGCCGCCGCCCAGGTCGCCGCCTGGCAGCGAACCATCGAGGGCTGTGAGCAGCTCGAGCTCGCCGTCAACCTCTCACCGGTCCAGCTCCGCGACGGGGACCTCGGCGAAGCCGTGCTCGCGACCCTCCTCGCCACCTCGCTCCCCGCGGAATGGCTGACCCTCGAGGTCACCGAGACGATGCTGCTGCTCGACCTCGATCGAGCCCGTCGGCACCTCGACGTTCTGCGGACCGCCGGCGTGCGGGTCGCGATCGACGACTTCGGGACGGGCTACTCCTCGTTCTCGTATCTCTCGACGCTCCCCGCCGATGTCATCAAGATCGACCAGTCCTTCGTGAAGGACCTCGAGGTGGGCACGGGCCCCTTCGTCCTCGTGCAGGCGGTGATCGACATGGCGCGGGGGCTGCGGCTCGACATCGTGGCAGAGGGGGTGGAGGAGAGCGGTCAGCAGGCGATGCTGAACGAGCTGGGCTGTCCTCACTCCCAGGGCTATCTGTTCTCGCCCGCCCTGCCGCCAGTGGAGTTCGCCCGCTTCGTCGCCGCGTGGCCGGCGAGGTCGGCGGAGATCGTCGAGGGCTACACCGTGCCGAGCGAGATCGCCTCGTGAACCCGAGCGCTGCGGCTCTCGTCGCGCGAGCAGCGACAGCGGCGAGCGGCGCGGGCGGCACCGAGGATGAGGTCGGGGGCCGCCCGCGGCGCGGGCGGCTGTAGCGGCGCGGCCACCACGAGCGATCCCGCGACCCTCCTCGTCGGAGCGACAGCGGCGCCCCTCGGCGGCCATCTCTGGCACATCGTGCTCCTCGGCGCCTGGCCATCGATCTTCGGCGTCCTGTGCTCGCCGAACTGGTGCGAGCCCGCCGCGCCGCGCCGCTCCGCGGCGGTGCGGCCGGTCGCGAGCTCGTCGGTCGGGTGATGACGGCCACGCCCGCGCCGCCGGCGTCGACGGAGCGGCGGCTGGAACGACGTGGCTGCAGGCGACGGCGGTGCGCGGCGCTGATCCACACCGCCGTGATGCCGGCGCACTTCGCGCAGTCCGTCTGGAACGGCTCGTTCTTCCTCGCCGCCGCGGTCGGCCAGCTGTGCTTCGCGGCGCTCGTGATCATCAGGCCGTGCCGTCACGTCGTGCTGGCGGGCATCGCCTGCAGTGTGTCGGTGGTCGTGCTCTGGCTGCTGACGCGCACCGTCGGGTGCCGATCGGACCGGATCACGGCGCGACGGAGCCGTTCGGCCTGCTCGACATGCTCGCCGCCGCCCTCGGCACCCTTGCGGTGCGTTCGTGGAGCAGCGGGCCTGCGTGGCGCTGGTCACGGTGGGGGATCGCGATGCGCTGTGCTGCGCCGGCGTGATCGCAGGAGCCGTGGCAGCGAGCCTTCTCGGTTCACGCTCATGAGGGCGCGAGCGCGCCCTGTCCCCGCCAACTTGCGCGGGCGCGGCGCCGCCCCGAGGCGACCGGTCGGCAGATGCCGGCCGCGCTGGCCCGGGCGATCACCCCTCGGTGACGGGCGGTCGCTCGAGCTTCGGGCCCTCGCCGCGGCGATAGACCATCACCGAGCGGACGAAGACGATCACGGTCACGCCGTCCTGGTTGAAGCCCGTCGTCTCGACCGTCACGATCCCCGCTTCGGGGTGCGAGCGTGACAGTCGCGCCTCGAGCACCTTGGAGCGCGAATACACGGTGTCGCCCTCGAAGACCGGGCTCGGGAGCGTCACGTCCTTCCAACCGAGGTTCGCCATCACGTTGAACGAGACGTCAAGGACGCTCTGGCCGGCGACGAGTGCGAGGGTGAACGCCGAGTTGACGAGGGGCTTGCCGAAGGAGGTGTGCGCGGCGTAGTTGTGGTCGAGGTGGATCCGCGCGGTGTTCTGCGTGAGCATCGTGAACCACTGGTTGTCAACCGTCGTGATCGTCCGCCCCATCGAGTGCTCGTAGACGTCGCCGACGACGAAGTCCTCGAAGAACCTGCCCTGCCAACCTTCGTGTACCGCCACGTGGAACCTCCGTTCAGCGACCGGTCGGCGCCATCATCGCGAGATGACCCCCTCGGCCTCGAGGAGGTCGATCTCCGCGTCGCTCCGCCCGAGCTCGGAGAGGATGCGCGCGCTCGACGCGCCCACGGCCTCGAGCGGGCCGAGGCGGGGCTCGCCACCGCCGAGGCGGAGCGGCGGCAGGAGCGCCGTGACCGCCCCGGCGGGCGTCTCGATCTCCCGCCAGCGGCCCCGTTCGGTGAGCACCGGGTGCTCGACCGCGGCGGCGACGGTGTTGACCCGGCCGTGCGCGACGCCGGCTCGGTCGAGCGCCTCCTCGCACGCCCCGACGTCGAGGAGCGCGAGGCGCGCGTTGACGAGCGCCTTCACCTCCTCGCGGTGCTCGACGCGCGCCGCGTTGCGCGAGAAGCGCGGGTCGTCGGCGAGCGCCGGGTCACCGAGGAGTTGCTCGCAGAACGAGCGCCACTCCCGCTCGTTCTGCACCGCGAGCACGATCGCGCCGCCGCCCGCGGTGCGGAAGAGGCCGTAGGGGACGACGGTCGCGTGGTCGACGCCGCGCCGCGTGGGCTCGATCCCCGAGTAGCGCGTGTAGAGGTGGTGCGCGCCCATCCATTCCGACAGCGCGTCGAAGAGCGAGACCTCGACCGAGGGCGCGGCCCCCGTCGTCGCCCGCTCGAACAGCGCCGCGAGGATCCCGCTGTAGGCGTACATGCCGGCAGCGATGTCCGCGACGGAGATCGCCGCCTTGGCGAGGCTCTCGCCCTCTCCGGTCGCGGCGACGAGGCCCGTCTCGCACTGCACCAGCAGGTCGTAGGCCTTGCGGTCGGCCCACGGGCCCTCCGCGCCGAAGCCGGTGATCTCGCAGGTGACGAGGCGGGGGTAGCGCTCGGCGAGGGTGGGCCGCGAGAGGCCGAGGCGCTGGGTGGCGCCCGGCGCGAGGTTCTCGACGAAGACGTCGGCGGTGGCGAGCAGCTCGTGCACGAGCTCGATCGCCCGCGGGTCCTTCAGGTCGAGCGCGAGCGACTCCTTCGAGCGGTTGAGCCAGACGAAATAGCTCGCCTGGCCGAGCACCGCCTCGTCGTAGCCGCGTGCGAAGTCTCCGACCACCGGCCGCTCGACCTTGATCACCCGCGCCCCGAGATCGGCGAGCTGTCGCGTCGCCAGCGGAGCCGCGACCGCCTGTTCGAGGCTCACCACGGTGATGCCGCGCAGTGGCTGTCCGGGCACGGCGGGCAAGCTACCGCGGGCCTTTGTGACCGGCCCGTCCGCAGCTCGCGCCCTCACCGGCCGGCTGACCGCTCACCCGAGGCCAGCTGCACGGGCGCGCCGCACCGTCCGCTCGGCGAGCTTGCGGGTCGCCTCGTCGACCATCGCGCCCTCGTGGCGCAGCGCCCCGGGCGCGGAACCATCGAAGAGTCGCGTGATCGCGAGCGCCCTCGCGAGCTCGGCTGCGGTCGGGGTGAACGTCTCGTTGACGGGCGCGATCTGCGATGGATGGATCGTGAGCTTGCCGTCGTAGCCGAGCGAGGCGGCGCTCCGGGCTTCCTGCAGCAGCCCCGTCTCGTCCGCGGGACGGAAGAAGGGGCCGTCGACGGCGCACGCCCCCACCGCCCTCGCCGCGATCAGTACCCGCGCCCGGACCATCAGAAAGGCGGCCTCCTGGGCGGGGTCGAGCGCAGTAAGGCCGTCGGCGCCCGGCATCGCCAGCGAGGCAGCGAAGTCGAGCGGCCCGAACAGCACCGTGTCGACGCGCCGCGAAGCCGAGAGGATCTCGTCTAGGTGGACGAAGCCCTCGGCGTGCTCGATGATCACCGCGAGGCCGATCTGCTGGGGCGTGATGCCCTCGCGCTGCTCGAGGGCGCTCAGGCGGTGGTCGAGCTCGGCGACCTGTGCAGCGGAGCCCGCCTTCGGCAGCGCGACGCCGTCGAGCCGTGACCCCGCACCGCTGACGAGCGCGTCGAGGTCGTCGGCGAACCAGGAGGAGTCCGAGGCGTTGACGCGTACGAGGCACGTCGCGTGCTCGAGCGTCCGGCCCTGCAGCACCTCGACGGCCGCGCGGCGCGCCGCCGCCTTGTCTGCGGG
This sequence comes from Acidimicrobiales bacterium, assembly GCA_035533595.1. NCBI lineage: Bacteria > Bacillati > Actinomycetota > Acidimicrobiia > Acidimicrobiales > Acidimicrobiales bacterium. The sequence goes on along the minus strand of DATLTN010000056.1, from coordinate 7,340 downwards.
CGCGACGCCGTCCTCGAGGTCGAGCAGGAAGGCGTCCGGGGCGAGCGAAGCCGCCTTGGAGAGGAAGCGCTCGTTTGACGCCGGCACGACGTGCATCGACCGGCTCGGCCGCTCCCTTGTCCGCTGCGACACCTTCGCTCCCCCCATCCGCGCCTGGCCTGTGCGGCGGATGCCCCGCGGGCGCCGATGCGCGGCCTCGGCGGGGCAGGCCGCGTTGTCCCACTCTCCCGCAACATCCACGTCGGCGCCCGTTGCCCTGTCCGTGGGGCCATCGAGGTGGTCCCGTGGGGTGGTCGCGGGGTGCGAGCGGACCGCTCGAGTTGGGGACGGCCTCGGGTCCCGGGCGATGCGGAGGCGCAAGGCGGGTGAAACGGGATCAACGAGGACAGTGGGGCAGCTGAATGAACAGCCAAGGGCTCGTTGTGTGGCGCCGGCGGATCGATGCCAGGGCGGCACGAAAGGCTCCCGCCCGGTCAAGGGTCCCGAAACGCTGACCCGCGGGATCGTGAACCGCAGAAGATGCGCCATCGTTCACCCTCGCGACCAAGAAGTGTCATGCGCCGACCCTCGACAGCACTTTCTCCTCGCGGTACCTTGCCGACCGGCGCGTTCGCGACAGACGGAGGACAACCGTGAGCTGGGGAAGCGACCTCAAAGCCAAGAACACCACGATGTTCGAGTACGCCCGGCGAGAGGACCCGCCCGGCCTTGACGCAGCGCTCCAACAGGGAACGATTTGGTACGACTGCCTGTACTACTTCGCACAGACCGAATTCAGTCAAGAGAACATGGACTTCCTTCGCAGGCTCGAGGCCTTCAAGGGCAGCCCGAGCAATGCGAGCGGCAAGGAGCTCTACAAGTGGAGCGGGGACAACATGAACCTCTCCGGTGCCGTGATGCGCGACCTGGGCGAGTCCTTCGGTGACGACGCCGACGCGGACGCAGCCGTCGACGGCACGGAGTTCGACACCGCCCGCGGAGAGGCGTACACCAACCTGACGGACACCTATTCGCGGTTCACGCGTGCGGTTGCAGCGCTGCAGGAAGAGTTTCCTGCCGAATAGCAGCCGCTCAGCTGGCGGCGTCCCGCATCCGCTGCCGCCGCCGGACCCGTCGCGGTGCGGCCGAGGAGGCGCGTTCCTTGGCGGCTACCCACTCACCCAGTCCGGCGAGCGCGATGCGCAGCTCGATTTCCGCCGCGACGCTCCTCGACCTCGGTCGCAACGCGCGGGGCCCGGAAGGTCGGAATGATCTTGCGCGGGTCTCGGAGGAGCGCCGAGTCGAGGGCAGGCAGGTCCGGGAAGGGCGCTTGCATCCAGGCCCGATGTCGAGGGTCCTGGCTCGACGCAATCAGGGGTTGCTCCAGTAGCGCCACGACGTAGGCAGTTGGCTGCTTTGCCGCGCATTGACCCTCCACGTGAGGGACGCGGTTCATTGCGGGTATTCGATCGACGTGCACCCAGTTCGCGTTACGCCGATGAGCGCGGGTAGCGGGACCACGATGTCCGAATCGAGCATCGCCGCCCCGCGCGACGGCAATCGTGACGAGGCCTTCCAGGATCTCCCCGGACTCGACCCCGCCGCGACCTCCCTCGATGTCGACGACCTGTTGAACGACCTCCTGCAGCGGGTAACCCGGCTACTCGGCGTGGACACCGCGGCCGTGTTGCTGATCGAGCCCGGGACCGATCAGCTCCTCGCCCGTGCAGCCCTTGGGGTGGAAGAGGAGGTCCGCCAAGGAGTGCGCGTGAGAATCGGAAGTGGCTTCTCCGGTCGGATCGCCGCAGACCGACGCCCGGTGGTCCTCAATCGCATCGACGCGTCCACGGTCCAGAACCCGATCCTCTGGGAGCGGGGGATCCGAGCGATGCTCGGAGTGCCGTTGCAACGCGGCCCGCATCTCCTCGGCGTCCTTCACGTCGGCTCCTTCGTCGAACGCGTCTTCACCGAGGACGATGCCGCGCTGCTCGGACTCGCGGCGGATCGGGCGGCGGGCGCGGTCGAAGCGCGCACCATCGAGCTTGAGCGCTCGGCGGGCAGCGTCCTCCAGCGCAGCTTGCTGCCGTCGGTACTCCCGGACTATCCGGGGCTGGAATTTGGAACGCGTTACGTCCCGGCACAAGAGGGCGGCGTCGGCGGCGACTGGTACGACGCGTTCGTGCTGCCGTCAGGTGATCTGTGGATCATGGTCGGTGACGTGTCCGGCCACGGCCTCGGCCCCGCCGTGATCATGGGCCGACTTCGTTCGACGGCGAGGGCCTACGCGCTCGAGGGTCATGGGCCGGCCGAGGTGTTGGAGCTGACCGACCGCAAGTTCCAGTTTTTCGAGCGGGAGGGAATGGCCACGGCGCTTTGCGGATTGGCCCACCCGCCCTACCAGACGATCGAGATCGCCTCGGCAGGCCACCCGTCGCCGGTCATCGTCCGGCCTGGCGAGCAGGCGGAACTCGTCGAGGTTCCGGTTGCGGTCCCACTCGGCGTCGAGAAGCGCCTCGGCGCGCGCACGATCGAGGTCGACTTGCCGGTCGGTAGCGTGCTCGTCGCCTACACCGACGGCCTTGTGGAGCGGCGGGGCGAATCCCTCGAAGACGGACTCGATCGGCTGGTGGCGGCAGTCTCTGCGGGGCATCCCGAAGCGCTGTGCCGCGACCTGATGGAGAAGATGATCGGCCGACAGATCCCCCGTGACGATGTCGCGGTGCTCGCGCTTCGCAGAGTGGCCACCGCGAGCGGCGGTTGAGCCGATGACCGGCGACGAAGACACGAGGTCGCCGTACCGCGAGGTTGCGGACGACCACCCCGAGTTCGAGGACCTGCTCGCCGCGAACCGCGCCTACGTCGATACGCATCCGCCGCTCGCTCCCGTGGTGGAACCGGTACCACGGCTCGTGGTCCTCACCTGCATCGATGCTCGCATCGACCCCGTTGCGGCGCTGGGCCTCCCGGTGGGCTACGCCCAGATCTTCCGCAACCCCGGCGGACTCGCCACCGAGGAGGCGCCCACTGCGCTTGCGCTCTCACTCCACTGGTTTGGCAACGGTCGCGTCGTGGTCATGCACCACACCGATTGCGGACTCACCAAACTCACCCCCGAGCGCGCCCGTCGGCGCATCAGGGAAGGAACAGGTGCGGACGCGTCGGGGCTCGCGATCACCGCAATCGGCGACGCCGACGAGCGTCTCCGTGAGGATGTCGCACTCGTGCGGTCGTCGCCGTTCGTCCGCGTGACAGTCCCCGTCATCGGCCTGATGTTTGACGTCACGAATGGCCGGGTCGCTCCGCTGTTATGGCTACGCCCTGCGACAACAATCTTCAGGATCGGCTGCGCGTACGCGAGTCGGCCTATAGGCGGCGGGGTTCTGTTTAGGGGGGTTTCACCATCTGCGCAGATGGTCAGAAACCAGTGTTGAACAGTGAAGTTGGTCGACCACAGTTGGCCGCCGTTGACCGCCTTTGTCCAACAGGGTCCCAGGCCAGATCGAACTGAGTGGGCGGTTTCCGAGCACGGGGACGACGTGCCGCCGCAGGTTGGTCTCGACTTGGGCGGCCGTGCTGGGCCGGGTCTGGTTATCGACTTCGGGCCGTAGGCGAGAGGGAGACGACCATGCCCGTGGAGGCATCACCGACAATCAGACGCACTCCTTTTGAGGCCCCAACCGGATGATGGGCCCGGCCCGGTTCAGCTTGTCAGCGCAATCCCGATCATCGGAGACGACGGCCTTACCGAAGTCGACCCAAATGAAGGAGCCGGCCCGAATGGGTAGACGATTCCCGTGTCAGACAAGAGGTAGTAACCAGTTCCGTTGGAATTGGCTGCCATCGCCGCAATCGGGGGCAGCCCGTGACGTCGAGCGAGCGAGCCGAAGAAGCCCGCATCGCCGAGGTTGAACACATTCCCAGCCGCGGTAACGAGCCAGTACCCATTGCCGCTCGGGCTCGGGGTGATGGCAACTGCCGCCTGGCGACGGGGCGTGCCTCCGTAGGAGTGGACAGCCCCGAAGCCCGTCACGACTCCGTTTGTGCCAACGATCCAGTAGCCCGCTCCAGTCGGGCTTGAGGCAATGGCGGCCGCAGGCAGCAGCTGGCGGCGAGCGGCGAGCGAACCGAGAAATCGCGCATCCCCGTAGCTGTATACGTTCCCACGGCTCGTCAAGAGCCAGTAGCCCTTGCCGTCGGAGGTCACTGCCATGCCGACGATTGGCGCGAGGTTGTGGACGTGAACGGGTGACCCGTAGTAGCCCGCATCGCCGACATTCGAGATCTGGCCGCGACGAGTCACGGTCCAATAGCCCCCTCCATGAGGCGTCGATGCGATGGCAACGACCATGCCTCGGGGACTCGGTTGCACGAAGGAGACCTGGCCATGACCGAAGACTGAGCCGTCGGCTCGAGCGAGCCAGTAGCCCGCGACCGAGGTGCCTGCGTTCACTGGCGCGGTTGTCGTCGTGCTTGGGGTTGTCGTCGTGTTTGGGGTTGTCGTCGTGCTTGGGGTTGTCGTCGTGCTTGGGGTTGTCGTCGTGGTATTCGCCACGGTGACAGTGAGGCTGAATGATTGAGATGCATTCAGGCCCGTCGGGTTGGACGCGCCGATAGTGAGGCCGAAAACGGCCGAGCTTGTGACGTTGGGCGTGCCCGACAGGAGGGCAGAGCCGTTGCCCTCGTCGGTGAAGGTGACGCCGTTCGGGAGCGTGCCGCTCTCGGTGAACGACGGCGTCGGGGTGCCCGTTGCGGTGATCGTGAACGTCCCCACCGACCCTGCGGAGAACGTTGTCGCGCTCGCCGAGGTGATCGCCGGCGCCACTCCGACGGAGAAGATCTGGAGATTCGCAACCGGCTGGCCTGCGGATGAGGAGCCGGCGACGGCGATCGCGACACTGTTGGGTAGAGCGATCAGGCTTAGAGCGGACTCTGCAGTTGTCAGTGATCCCGTGGCCGTCCACGTCCCGCTCGACGGGTCGTAGGTCTCGGCCGAGGACAGCGTTACGAGCTGACCACCGCTCGAGCCCGTCCCGCCAGCGACGAGGACCACGCCGTTCGGGAGAACGGCGGCCCCTGCGCCGAAGCGGGCACTCAAGAGCGATCCCGTCGCGGTGACGGTGACAGCGGAGGGGTCGAACAGGTACGCGGTTGCGAGCGGGGTGATATCCCCGCTCGCGATCGTCTCTCCACCGGCAATGAGCACCCGCCCATTTGCGAGCAGCGACGCCGTCGCGCCGAACTCGGCGGTCGGAAGGGTGGCCGTCAGCGTCGACCAGCTCCCGTTCGCTCCGACCGAAGGGTCGTAGAGCTGCAATGTCGAAAGGGCGGTCGGAACGCCCGAGGCGATGTTCTCGCCGCCGATCACGATGACCGTCCCGTTCGCAAGAGGCGTCTCCGTACCCCCCGACTCCGCGGTCGGGAGCGTGGTGGTCGTCGCCGCCCAGGTTCCTGTCGCGGGATTGAAGAGGGCGCTCGTGCCCACCGATGAGGTGACCCCGGCGACGATGTCCTCGCCTCCGGCGACGAGCGCCTTTCCGCTTGCGAGCAGGGTAAGTGTGCCGTCGAAACCTGCCGATGGCATCGCACCGGTGGCCGTCCATAACCCGGTGCTCGGGTTGTAGAGCTCAGCGTTGGCGAGCGGCGTCGGGACGCCGGCAATGATGTTCTCGCCACCGGCGATGAGCACATCCCCGTTCTGGAGGAGCACCGCGGCCGCATTGATCCGCGGCGTGTTGAGCGACCCGGTCGCGGTCCACGCGCGCGTCGTCGGGCTGTAGAGCTCGGATGCGCCCACGGCGGTCGGGACACCGCTCGGGAACACCTCGCCACCGGCTACGAGCACGAGCCCGTTTGCGAGCAAGGTTTCCGTCGCGTCGATCGTTGGAGTGATGAGCGCCGCACCGGATTGCCAGTAGCCGACGACACTTGAGGCGCCGCTGGTAGCGGACGTCGCGAAGCTGAGGAGCGGCGCGGCAACAGTGAGGGCGACCAGCGCGACGAGGCGACGCGATCGAACCCGGCGCCGCCTCGATGGAAGTGCGAGATGCATCGGAAGTGAGTCACGACTCATGGAATCTCCGAAACGCAGGAAACAGCCGGATGAGATTACCGGAAAGAAATTGTAACAAATGTTGCTCATGTGGACAACGTGGCTCTTGGGATTTCGCAGTCCCTGACCTGTAGGCAATCGGCGACGCCGCATAGGGCGAGGGGTCGGAGATCGGCCGACGGGTTCCGGGCGACATCGCGCATACCGTTCTTGATCACGTCACGTGGTCAGGGGCCCGGTTTCGCCTCTTGCTCCTCGAAGGACCGCGGCGGACCACAGTCGTCCTCGGGATCAATATTTGCCCGTTCTTGGCAAAAAGCAGGGGCGCGGCCGCGGAGTGCCTTGTCCTGCCGCAGGCGAAGGGAAGTTCTGGTCCGTCACCAACACTGCGCGCAGTCCCTGGTTCAACACACGGCGCGCGCCCAGCTACAGCCCATGATCTCTGGCCGTCCGTCAATAGCCCCCGTGCGCGATCGAACGTGTGGTTAGTGGCAGGACTGGCCCGTCGTCGTCGTCCTCCGACGGTCGCGTGCGGTCGCCCCTCCGCTAACTCGTTGTGTTAACCCATGTCAGAGCCAATATTGGCGGCGAGTCGGCCTGTAGGCGGGGTTCTGTCCTCTCAAGGCTGTGAGCTGGGGCTTTGCTGCTCCCGAGGCAGGTTCTGACGCGGCACTGACGCGGCAGCTCCGAGGACGTCCTGGAGGATTTCCAGCGGGGGAGTGAGCTTGCCCGGAGCGACCTCGTAAGTGCTTGAGGGGTGGTCGCTGACCCTCACGCCCTCGTTCGCCGCTATCTCGCTCCGGGTTCCTCCGCGCCAAGAACCGTCAGCACGCGTAACCCGTCGACTTCTTGAAACACGCTGTCGTGGGTGACGAGGGGGTGGTCTGCGCGAACTGCGACTGCCGCGATCCAGCGGTCCCCGTCATGGCTCTTGGCTCCGATCGGATGTCCTTGGGCGACCGCCCAGTCTCGGAGTCGCGCGTAGGTCGTGAGCGTGAGGTCGTCTGGCTGAGCGACGAGCAGCTCCGCGAGCGCCCGTTCGGTTCGACGGACGCGCAGCTCGCCCCAGCGGGCGCGCATCATGCCGAAGCGAATCTCGGCCACAACCTGGAATGGGACCACGATCCGCCGGGGACCAATGAGCGCCCGGTACGAGTTGGTCCGTTCGTCGTCGCGGTCTTGAAGCAGCCAGCCGAGGACGTTCGTGTCCACGGCGGCACGATCGTCCTGTTCGCTCACTCCTCGGCGAGCGCCGCGAAGAACATGTCCCACTCCTCGTCGGTGACGTCAGGAATGGCCAGCACCTCACGCG
>DATLTN010000055.1 GCA_035533595.1 Acidimicrobiales bacterium | reverse complement strand
CGGCGGAGGAGGCTTCGCCACGCAGCTCCCCGCGCGCCCAGGCGGCGAAGCCCGCTCCGCCCCCGCCCGGGTCGAATGTCTCGTAGTCCCGGCAGAGGCGGGCGAGCGCCGCGAGGTCGAGCCGCCGCTCGAGATCCTCCTCGGTCTCGAGCTCCGGCCCCGGTCCGGCCGAGACTTCCTCCAGGTCGGCGACGAGCCTGCCGAAGGCGTCGGACGAGGGCTGGGCGGCGGCCCGCCGGAGGAACTCGCGTACGGCGGAGCGTTGCAGGAACGAGGTGCTGCCACCGACGCGGTGGGGGATGCCCACCGCCGCGCAGGCCTCCTGAAAGGCCACCAGCTGGGCGTTGGTGCGCGCGAGCACGGCGAGCTGGCTCCAGAGGCGGCCCGGCGCGTGCGCACGGCGGAGGGCCGCCGCCACTCGCGATGCCTCCTCGGCGCCGCTCGAGTAGGCGGTGACGCTCGGGACGGGACCGTCGCCGCGGCTCGAGCGCGGCACCGCCGCCAGGGTCGAGCGGCCGCCCCCGCCCGAGAGAGCGGCCCTTCCGAGCGCCAGGACCTGCGGGGTGGAGCGGTAGTTCGTGTCGAGCCGGATGGTGGCCACAGCCGGCCAGCGCCGCTCGATCGTGGTCATGATCGCCGGGTCCGACCCGTTCCAGCCGTAGACGGCTTGATCCGGGTCACCGACCACGCATATGTCCCGGTTGTCGCCGAGCCAGGCTTCGAGCAGGCGCAGCTGGGCCGGGTTGAGGTCCTGGAACTCGTCCACGTAGAGGTGCCGGAAGCGCCAGCGCTGCGCGGCGGCGAGGTCGGGGTCGCCCGCGATCTCCTCGGCGAGGCGGCGGAGGAGGTCGTCGAAGTCGAGGAGCCCGCGACGGTGCTTCTCGAGCTCGAAGACCGAGAAGCACTCGGCGACGACCTCGGGCTCCAAGGGGGAGCGCCGCTCGGCGCGGGTCGCCGCGGCGGCGTAGCCGGCGGGGTCGACGAGGCGCGCCTTGGCCCAGTCGATCTCGGCGACGAGCGCGGCGAGGCCCTCCCGCCCCTTCACCGGGAGCGCCCCCTCGGCCGCCAGCCGCTCGAGGAGGCGCTGGCGGCGGTCGAGGACGACGGGGAGGGAGCGGCCGCGGTCGAGCGCGAGGCGGCGGAGCTCGGCGAGGGCGATGGCGTGCAGCGTCCCGGCGGTGACCGGCCCCCCCGCGCCGAGGCTCGAGAGGCGCTGGCGGAGCTCGCTCGCCGCCTTGCGGGTGAAGGTCGCGACGAGCGTGTGCCCGGCGGCCGCGCTCCCCTCGGCGATGCGCCACGCGACTCGCCGGGTGAGGACGCGGGTCTTGCCCGAGCCGGCGCCGGCGCGTACGAACAGCGGGGCGTCGTCACTTGTGATCGCGAGTCGCTGCTCGTCGTCGCAGTCCGCAAGGAGCTGCTCGTGGCCGCCGGACACAGGAGAGCGTGGCACCGAGGGGACCGTAACCCTCCGCTGTTGCAAGGGGGCGGAGGCGGGGCGGGCGCTACTTTCTCCGCATGGCCGAGCCGGGGCGCGCGCGACGGACCCCGCGCGCGGGAGGCGACAGGTGCTGACCTCCTTCGCCGGGGCGACGCTGTTCGGCGAGCGCTACGGCGACGACGAGCCGACGGTGCTCGCGCTGCACGGCTGGCAGCGCAGCCACACGGACTTCGCGGCGATGTTCGCCGAGGTCGCGGGGCGCGGCATGGGCGGCGTCGCGGTCGACCTCCCCGGCTTCGGCGCGACGCCCCCGCCGCCCGCGCCCTGGGGCTCGGCGGAGTACGCCGCGGCGCTCGCCCCGCTGGTCGCCGAGCTCGGTCGGCCGGTCGTCGTGCTCGGCCACTCCTTCGGTGGGCGCATCGCGCTGCACCTCGCCGCCGCGGCGCCCGCCCAGGTGCGGGGGCTGGTGCTCACCGGGGTGCCGCAGCTCGGGGAGCCCGCCGCTGGGCCCCGCCCGCCGGCCGCCTACCGCGCGCTGCGGGCGCTGCGTCGGGCCCGCCTCGTCGGCGAGCGCCGCCTCGACGTGGCGCGCGAGCGCTACGGCTCGACCGACTACCGCGCCGCCAGCGGGGTGCTGCGCCCGGTCCTCGTGCGGGTGCTCGCGGAGCGCTACGACGAGCAGCTGCGCGCGATCGGCGTCCCCACAGAGCTCGTCTGGGGGGAGCACGACACGGCCGCGCCCCCCGCCTCGGCGCGGCGCGCCGTCGAGCTGCTCGCCGACGGGCGCCTCACCGTGCTCCCCGGCGTCGGCCACCTCGTCCCGATCGAGGCACCGGCGGCGCTCGCCGCCGCGTTGGAGCGCCTCGGATGACGGTGCTGCGGGTGATCGAGGTCGCCGCCGGCCTCGCCGCTTTCTCGCTCGCCGCGCTCCGCTGGCTGCGGGTCGCGCAGCGCGAGCACTACCTCCCCGGCTCGGTGCTGCGCTTCGCGCTCCGCTGGTGGGGGCTCGGACCCCTCCCCGTGGCGCTGTTCCTGGCCGGGGTCGCGGCGACCGCCCTCGGCGGGGCGGTCGCGCCGCTCCCCCTCGTCGGCGCGCTCGTCGCCGCGGCGGGGCCGCTCGGCCTTGGCCTCCGGGGGCGCACCTCGCCGCTCGCCTTCACCCGTCGGCTGCGGGCGCTCGCCGCGCTGAGCGCGCTGCTCGCGCTGGCGGTCACCGCGCTTGGCCTGCTCGCGGGGTGGGCGGGGGCGGCGATCGCCGCCTGCGCGGTGGCGCTCGCCGCCCCGCTGTTCGTCGACGGGGCGGGCGCGCTGCTCGCGCCGTTCGAGGAGCGGGCGGCCACCCGCTACGTCCGCCAGGCGGAGCGGCGCCTCGGCGAGGTGCGGCCGCGCGTCGTCGCGATCACCGGCTCGTACGGCAAGACGACGACCAAGGGCTACGTCGCGCACCTGCTCTCGGGGCATTTCCAGGTCCTCGCCAGCCCCCGCAGCTACAACAACCGCGCCGGCCTCGCGCGCACGGTCAACGACCTGTTGGCGCCGGGGACCGAGGTCTTCGTGGCCGAGATGGGCACCTACGGACCGGGCGAGCTGAAGGCCCTCTGCCGCTGGCTCACGCCGGAAGTCTCGATGATCACCGCGATCGGCCCTGTCCACCTCGAGCGCTTCGGCACCCTGGAGGCGATCCTCGAGGCCAAGGCCGAGATCACCGAGCCGGCGCGCGCGAGCGTGCTGAACCTCGACGACCCCCTGCTCGCGAAGCTCGCCGGCCGCCTGCAGCGGGAGGGGCGGAAGGTCATCGGCTGCTCGGCGACGCGCAGCGACGTCGACGTCGCGGTGCTGCGCGAGGGCGAGCACCTCTCGCTGTATCGCGCCGGGGTGCACTTCGGGAGCGCGCCGGTGCCGCCACAGGCCGCGACGATGGCGCTCAGCAACCTCGCCTGCGCGGTCGCCGCCGCGCTCGAGGTGGGTGTCGCCCCCGAGGAACTCCCCGGGCGCCTCGCCGGCCTCCCCGTCGCCGAGAACCGCCTGCAGGCCCGCGAGGGCGCCGGCGGCGCGACGATCCTCGACGACACCTTCAACTCCAACCCCGCGGGGACCGCGCTCGCCCTCGGCGCGCTCGTCGCGACCGGCGCCGCGCGGCGCGTCGTCGTCACGCCGGGGATGGTCGAGCTCGGCGCGAGCCAACGCGAGGAGAACACGCGCTTCGGTCGCGCCGCCGCGGAGGCGGCGACCGACGTCGTCGTCGTCAGCCGCACCAACCGCAGCGCGCTGCTGGCGGGGATCGCCGAGGCGCGCTCCGCCGGTGCCGAGGTGCGCGTCGAGGTGGTGCGCCACCGCGACGACGCGGTCGCGTTCGTGCGCGGGGCGCTCGGCGAGGGTGACGCCGTCCTCTACGAGAACGACCTCCCCGACCACTACCCGTAGCCGGCCCCAGCGGACGCGGGGTGGCCACGGGGGCGGGTCGGCTCCCCTAACATCCGCCGGATGTCGGAGCGCTTCGAGCACGTCGCCGTCGTCTTCGGCGGCCCCTCCCCCGAGCACGACGTCTCGGTCCTCACCGCCCTGCTCGCGGCGCGCACGCTGCGCACGAGCCCGGTGGTCGGCGAGCTCACGCTCGTCTACTGGTCCAAGAACGGCTCGTTCTTCGACGTCCCCGGCGAGCCCGAGGCGCGGGACTTCACGGAGGGCGCGCCGAAGGGTTCCGAGCAGGTCGAGCTCGCCCTCGGCCCCGGCGGGGGCTTCGCGCGACGCTCCCGCCGCGGCCCCCGCCCGCTCGCGATCGACGCCGCCCTCGTCTGCTGCCACGGCGGCCCCGGCGAGGACGGGGCGCTGCAGGGCGCGCTCGACCTCGCCGGCGTCGCCTACACCGGCCCGACGGCGCTTTCGGCGGCGCTCGGGATGGACAAGCTCGCGGCGGGCGCGGTGGTGCGCGGCGCGGGGCTCCCGAGCCTCGACCGCGTGCTGCTCGACGAGCGCGCCGCCCCTCCGGAGTTCGCCGGCCCCTACATCGTGAAGCCGCGCTTCGGGGGCTCCTCGATCGGCATCGAGGTGATCGCCGACCACCCGACGGCGCTCGCCCGCAGGCGGGCGAGCGTGCACCTGCGGCGCGGCGCGGTGCTCGAGCCCTACCGCGCCGACCTGTTCGACCTCCAGGTGGCGGTGCTCACCTACCCCGAGCTGCTCCTCTCCGACATCGAGCGGCCGACCCGCGAGGGCGGGGAGATCCTCGACTACCGGGCGAAGTACGTGGCGGGGGAGGGGATGCACGAGGCGGCGCGCGAGCTCCCGGCGCAGATCTCCGAGGCTCTCGCCACGCAGCTCCGCGAGGCGGCGGCGACCGCCGCCCTCCTCCTCGGCGCCCGCGGCGTCGCGCGCATCGACTTCCTCTCCGACGGCGAGGTGCTCTACCTGAACGAGATCAACACGATCCCGGGCTCGCTCTCCCGCCACCTCTTCATCAACCCCCCGCTCGCCTTCTCCGAGCTCCTCGAGCGGATGCTCGAGGAGGCGCGCGAGCGCCCCGCGGCGCAGTTCTCGGCGGCCGGCGCGGACGGGACGGTGCTCGCCGACGCGCAGAGCATCGCCAAGAAGCTCGGCTAGTCCGGGGCCGCGCGGTGGCCCCCCGGAGCGAGCGGCTCCTTGCTGTCGGCGCGCTCAAGCTCTGCGCGGCGCGCGACGACGAGGACAAGGGCGCCTGCCCCCTCCTCCTCATCGGTGGCCTCGGGATGCAGCTCACGGCGTGGCCGGCGGGATTCCTCGACGCCCTCGCGGAGGCGGGCTTCGCGCCGATCGTCTACGACCACCGTGACACGGGACGCTCGACCGTCCTCGCCGAGGCAGGCGCGCCCGACCTGCTGAGGGCGCTGCGCCGCGACCGAAGCCGCCTCGCCTACGGCCTCGAGGAGCTCGCCGACGACGCCGCCGGCCTCCTCGGCGCCCTCGGTGTGCCCCGCGCCCACGTGCTCGGGATCTCGATGGGGGCGATGGTCGCCCAGCTGGTGGCGCTCCGCCACCCCGACAAGGTGCTCAGCCTCTGCTCGATGATGGGCAGCACCGGGCGGCGCGGCGTCGGGCAGGCGAGCAACGCCGCGCTCGCCGTGCTGTTGCGCGGCGGGCAGGTCGACGAGGACGGCGCGGTCGCCCTCCGCATCACCCAGCGGCAGGTGACGGCGGGGCCGAACGAGGCGATCGATGCCAGCCGCGTGGAGGCCGCGGCGCGCGCCCAGTTCCAGCGGGGCCACCACGCCGAGGGCTCGGCCCGCCAGCTGGCGGCGATCCTCGCCGCCGAGGACCGCACCGAGGCGCTCGGCACGCTCTCGGTCCCGACGCTCGTGGTGCACGGCGACGCCGACGAGATGGTCGACCCCTCGGGCGGGGTGGCGACGGCCGAGGCGGTACCCGGGGCGCGCCTGCTGATGGTCCCGGGGATGGGCCACGGCCTCCCCTCCGGCCGGTGGGAGGAGCTGGTGCGGGCGATCACCGCGAACGCGGGGGTCGCCGGGTAGCTTCACGCCAGAGCAGCGAGGGAGGAGAGCGTTGACGGCTTCCTACGAGGATCCCCGCCCCTTCGTCGCCTTCCCGCCCGCCGAGGTGCAGCGGCGGCTGACCGTCCTTTTCCGCCTGCTGCTCGCGATCCCCGTCTCGCTGTGGCTGGCGATCGTCGGCATCGCCGCCGGGCTCGGTGCGATCGTCGGCTGGTTCGTCGCCCTGGTCGTCGGCCGCCTGCCGCTCGGCCTCGCCGGGCTGCTCGCGGGCTACGTCGAGCTCGAGCTGCGCGTCACCGGCTACCTCACCTTCGTGAGCGACGAGTACCCGTCGTTCTCGCTGCACCCGACGCCCTCGCCGGCCGGCTTCGCCTTCGTCGTCACGCCGACCCGCCTGAACCGCCTGGCGGTGCTCTTCCGGATCGTCCTCGTCTTCCCGAAGTCCGTCCTGAGCGCCCTCGTCAGCCAGGGCCTGCGCCTGTTCTCGGTGCTCTCCTGGCTCGTGACCCTCACAACGGGGCGCCTCCCGCTCCCGCTGCACAACGCCACCTGCGCCGTGCTCCGTTACCGGGTGCGCACCAACGCCTATCTGCTGATGCTCACCCCCGAGTACCCCCGCGACCTCTTCGGCGACGGCGAGCCGCAGCGCTCGGACTACGGCCTTCCGAGCTCGAGCGGCGACCTGCTCGTCCTCTCGGGCGGCGAAAAGGCGCTGATCGTCCTCTTCGCCGTGCTCGGGATCGTCGGCTTGCGTCTGTTCCGGGTCTCGCCCTGGATCAGCCCGCTCCTCCCCTGAGCGCCGCCGGCTGTACGCGCTGTGGGGCGACCCTCGGCGACGGGGCGACCGCCTGTGCGCGCTGCGGCACGGGGGACGAGGCTCCGGCGCGCGCCGCGGACTGGTACCCGGACCCGCTCGTCGAGTCCGAGCTTCGTTTCTAGGACGGTGTGGCCTGGAGCGAGGCGGTGCGCGGCAACCCCCGTCGGGCGCGCCTTCGCCAGCAGGGCCCGGCCGTCGGACCGACGCTGCGGCCGGGCTGGGTGGGCCTCGCCGGCTATCTCCTGTGCTTCGCGCTCGGCCTCGCCCTCGAAGTCCTCGACGTCGCCCTCGGCCGCCCCGGCGGGAGGAGCGGCGAGTTCATCGCCGGCGAGCTCGGGATCTGGGGGAACCTCGGCGGCAGCTGCCTGCTCGCCAGCCGGCGGCGGGGGAGCGGCTCGCTGCGGCGCGACTTCGGCCTCGTGCTGGTGCTCGTGACCTCCCCCTCGGCCTCGCTGCATCGATCGGTGCGCGCCTCGCCGCCGGCCTTGTCATCGGCCGGTCTTCGCCTCGGGCCCGGGGCTGTTCCGCCGCTCCCTGCAGCCGCTCGGAGACTTCCCCGCAGGTGGCGGCCAGCTCCTCGTCTTCGGCCTCGCGGCCCGTCTCGTCGCCCCCGTCGTCGAGGAGCTCTTCTTCCGCGGCCTCCTGCAGGGCGGCCTCGTCTCCCGCTACGGCCAGCTGAAGGGCATCGCCTCCTCGGCCGCTGCTCTTCGGCGCCGCGCACGCCGCAAACTGGGTGGGCTGGGCGACGCTGTTGAACGTCGCCGGCGTCACCGCCGCGGGGGTCGTCTTCGGGGCGCTCCGCAACAAGACCGGCCGCCTCGGGCCGGGGATGGTCGCGCACTCGCTCTTCAACGTCGTCGCCGTGCTCTCCCTGGCCCTCTCGAGCTGACCGCCCGGCTCTCGGCGGCGGAAGGCCGCTGTACGCTTCGGGGGTGCCGGGCCGCTACTGGATCGAGACCCTCGGCTGCCCGAAGAACCAGGTCGACTCCGACAAGGTCGCCGGTGAGCTGCTCGCGCAGGGTTACCTGCCGGCTGACACCGCCGAGGGCGCCGACGTCGTCGTCGTCAACACCTGCGCCTTCATCGACTCCGCTCGCGAGGAGTCGGTGGAGACGATCCTCGACCTCTCCGAGCGCCGCCGCGAGGGTGCCCGCCTCGTCGTCACCGGCTGCCTGGCCGCCCGCTCGGGCGCCGAGCTCGCCGCCGAGATCCCCGAGATCGACCTCGTCGCCGACCTCGGGGTGCCGGTGACGCTCACCGGCGGCCCGCGCTTTCGCAAGAGCGAGACGGCGACGCCCGCCCTCGACCTCCTCGAGCTCCCCCGCCCGCCGGCGAGCGCGCCCTGGGCCTACGTGAAGATCGCCGAGGGCTGCGACCGCGCTTGCGGCTTCTGCGCGATCCCGAGCTTCCGCGGCCCGCAGCGCTCGCGCAGCGCCGAGGCGGTGCTCGCCGAGGTGGAGGCGCTCGGGGTCCCCGAGATCGTCCTCGTCGCCCAGGACCTCGCCTCCTGGGGGCGCGACCGCGGCGGGCGCGCCGAGCTCCCGGCGCTCGTCCGAGCGGTCGCGGAGCGGGCGGAGTGGGTGCGCCTCCTCTACCTCTACCCGTCCGCGCTGAGCGACGAGCTGCTGGAGACGATCGTCTCGACCGGGGTGCCCTACTTCGACCTCTCGCTGCAGCACGTCTCCCGCCCCCTCGTGCGGCGGATGCGCCGCTTCGGTGAGGCCGGGCGCTTCCTCGAGCGCATCGAGCGGATCCGCCGCCTCGCCCCCGACGCGGCGCTGCGCTCCTCGTTCATCTTCGGCTACCCGGGCGAGACCGAGGAGGACCAGGACGCCCTCCTCGCCTTCCTCGAGGAGGCGCAGCTCGACTGGGTGGGGCTCTTCCCCTTCTCCCCCGAGGCGGGCACCTACGCGCTCGCCCTCGAGGGCGCGGTCGCCCCCGAGCTCGCGATGGAGCGCCTCCGCGAGTGCGCGGAGCTGCAGGACGCGATCACCGCCTCGCGGCGCGTCGCCCTCGTCGGAGCCGAGTGCCGCGTGCTCGTCGACGCCCCCGGCAGGGCGCGCACGACGGGCGAGGCCCCCGAGATCGACGGCATCGTGCGCGTCCCCGAGCACCTCCCCGTCGGCGCCTTCGCCGAGGTGCGGATCGAGGCCGCCGAGGGCCCCGACCTCATCGCTGCGGCGCTGCGCCACGCGGGGCCGGCGTGACGACGGCGACCAAGCCCTTCGGCCCGAGCGCGATCGCGACGCCGGCGAACGCGCTCACGATGGGGCGCCTCGTCGCGGCGCCGGTGTTCGCGGTGGCGCTCACGCTCTTCGGCCCGTCGAGCTGGGTGCTGTGGGCGCTGTGGAGCCTGCTCGCCGCCTCGGACAGCGTCGACGGCCACCTCGCCCGCCGCCACGGGACGACGGTCTCGGGGGCCTTCCTCGATCCCCTGGCCGACAAGTTCCTCGTCGTCGCGGCGCTCTGCGCGCTGATCGAGCGCGGGCTCGTCCCCGCCGTGGCGGTGGCGCTCGTCGTCGCCCGCGAGCTGTTGATGAGCCTTTTTCGCACCTACGCGGCGCGCCGCTCGGTCTCCATCCCCGCGCGCCCGCTCGGAAAGGCCAAGGCCCTGCTGCAGGACATCGCGGTCGGCCTCTTCCTCTTCCCACCGACCGCCCACCACCTGGCGATCGACCGTGGCGTGCTCTGGGCGGCGGTGGCCCTCACGCTGTTGAGCGGGCTGCAGTACCTGCGCGACGGGCGGGCGCTCCTCGCGGGCGGCGGGGCCTAGGTGCGCGCCGAGATCCTCGCCGTCGGCACTGAGCTGCTCCTCGGCCAGATCGTCGACACCAACTCGACCTTCATCGCCGAGGAGCTGGCGGCGGCCGGCATCGACTGCCACTTCCAGACGCGCGTCGGCGACAACCTGGAGCGCATCGTCGAGGCCCTCGAGGTGGCGCTCGGGCGTTCCGACGCCGTCGTCGTCTGCGGCGGCCTCGGCCCGACCCAGGACGACATCACCCGCGAGGCGATCGCCAAGGTGATGGGGGTCGCGCTCGTGCGCGACGAGGAGGCGCTCGCGATCCTCACCGACGTCTTCGCGCGCCGGAACCGCACGATGTCGCCCTCCAACCTCCGCCAGGCCGACGTGCCACAGGGCGCGGCGATCATCCAGCAGGTGCAGGGGACCGCCCCCGGACTGATCTGCCCGGTGGGGGAGAAGGTCCTCTACGCGCTCCCCGGCGTGCCGCACGAGATGCGCGAGATGGTGCTGCGCGCCGTGCTGCCGGACCTCGAGGCGCGCTCGGGGGTCCCGGCGGTGATCGCCAGCAGGACGCTGCGCACCTGGGGCCTCGGCGAGTCGGTGCTCGCGGAGACGATCGCCTCGCGCCTCGACGAGCTCGACGCCGTGGGCCCCGGCGCCCCGACGATCGCCTTCCTCGCGAGCGGCATCGAGGGGATCAAGGTGCGCGTCACGGTGAAGGCGCCCGACCTCGCCGTCGCGACGGCCCGTCTCGACGAGGAGGAGACGGTGCTGCGCGCGATGCTCGGCGAGATCGTCTTCGGCACCGACGACGAGACGATGGAGTTCGCCGTCGGTGACCTCCTGCAGCGCCGCGGCCAGACCCTCGCGACGGCGGAGTCCTTCACCGGTGGCCTCATCTCGGCGCGCGTCGTCGCCATCCCCGGCGCCAGCCGCTGGTTCCGGGGCGGCCTCGTCTCCTACGCGAGCGAGGTGAAGTTCGACCTGCTCGGCCTCCCCGAGGGCCCCGTCGTGAGCGCCGTGGCGGCGGCGCAGATGGCCGAGGGCGCACGCAAGCTGCTGGATGCCGACGTCGGCCTCTCGACCACTGGCGTCGCCGGCCCCGACCCCCAGGACGGCCTCCCGCCGGGGACGGCCTTCGTCGGCATCGCGCTCCCCGGCGCCGAGGCCGCCGGCTTCGAGCTCTCGATGGTCGGGAGCCGCAACCGGATGCGCGACATCGCGACGATCAGCTCGCTCGACGTGCTCCGCCGCCACCTCCTCGCCACCGCCGAATAGCCGCCGGCGCGGCGCCCCCGACGCCTTCACCGCTGTCCGCGCCCAGCTCGGAACCATCCACCCGAACACCTGTTCGCAGAACTACAGTCGTGCAAGTCAGAGAGCGGACAGCGCCGCGGCGATACACCCCCGCCGTAGGGTCCGGCCCCGTTGGCAGCTGGCGAAGCGACGGCGACAGGAGGCAGCGATGGAGCAGGACAAGGCGCTCGAGGCGGCGCTGAGCCAGATCGAGAAGCAGTTCGGCAAGGGCTCGGTCATGAAGATGGGCGAGAACCTCACGATGTCGATCGAGGCGATCTCGACCGGCGCGATGGCCCTCGACATGGCCCTCGGCATCGGTGGGCTGCCCCGCGGCCGCATCGTCGAGATCTTCGGCCCGGAGTCCTCGGGGAAGTCGACCCTCGCCCTGCACGTCGTCGCCGAGGCCCAGCGCAACGGCGGCGTCTGCGCCTACATCGACGCCGAGCATGCGATGGACCCCGTCTACGCGCGCGCGATCGGTGTCGACGTCGACGAGCTGCTCATCTCCCAGCCCGATACCGGCGAGCAGGCGCTCGAGATCACCGACGTGCTCATCCGCTCGGGGGCGCTCGACGTCATCGTCATCGACTCGGTGGCTGCCCTCACCCCCCGCGCCGAGATCGAGGGCGAGATGGGCGACAGCCACGTCGGCCTGCAGGCGCGCCTCATGTCCCAGGCGCTGCGCAAGCTCACGGCGACGATCAACAAGTCCAACACGATCTGCATCTTCATCAACCAGCTGCGGGAAAAGATCGGGATCCTGTACGGGTCGCCCGAAGTGACCCCCGGTGGCCGGGCGCTCAAGTTCTATTCCTCGGTCCGCCTCGACATCCGCCGCGTCGAGCAGATCAAAGACGGGGCGGAGATGACCGGTAACCGAACGCGGGTGAAGGTCGTGAAGAACAAGTGCGTCGCGGCGGGGACCACGGTCTTTGACCCGACGTCCGGCCTCACGCACACAATCGAGGAGATCGTCGAGCAGGGCGAGGGCTCGGCGGTCGTCGCCGCCGACAAGGCCGGGAAGCTGCACATCCGACCGATCGTGACCCGGATGGACCAGGGTGAGCACGAGGTGATCGGCCTCGCCCTCCGCAGCGGCCGGGTGCTCCGGGTCACCACCGACCACAAGGTGCTGACCGACGGAGGATGGCGGGAAGCCGGTGAGTTGACCGTCGGCGACTCGCTGGCCCGCCCCCGTCAGACGTTCGGCTTTGGCCACTCGGAGCCGGTGCCTGTAGCTCACGCCCGGATGCTCGGCTACCTGATCGGTGACGGCTGTGTGACCGGGAAGACCCCGATCTCGTTCACCAACATCGAGGAGGAGCTCCACGCCGATGCCGAGGCGATCGCCGCCTCGCTCGGCTGTCGCACCCGCTACGTGGGCCTGGAAGCCCACTTCTCTCACCGGACTGGTGAACAGAACGGGCTCCTCGAGCTCGCCCGCTGGGCGGGGATCTGGGGGCACACGGCTCCGGAAAAGCGGATCCCTTCTGCCTTCTTCGCTCCTGAGGTCTCCGCGGAAGTGATAGGGAACCTTCTCTTCGGCCTTTTCGAGACGGACGGCTACTGCAGCCGGGAGCAGACCGGCGGCATCCGGTTGGGGTACACGACGACCTCCTACCAGTTGGCGCAGCAGGTTCACTGGCTCCTCCTCCGCTATGGGGTCACGAGTTCGGTGTCGACCTATGACCCGAAGCAGAAGCGGCCGAGCATCATCAAGGGCCGCCGAGTGCAGGGGAAGCTCCCTTGCTTTGAGGTACGGGTCGCTGGCATGGGGAACGTCCTTCGGTTCGCCGAGGCGCTCCCGATGTGGGGGCCGCGCGGGCGCAAGCTCACCGCGGTGCTCGCCGAGGTCGACCGCGGTGTGCATCGCGACTCGGCGGCCGGGTACCTCCCCCACTCGGTGACGGAACCGGTCCTCGGTTACCTCGCCCGGCGGGGTGTGACCGCAGTGCTCGCCGCGACGCTGATCGGCGAGTCGGCGGGCGACCCGCAGGGTGGAATGCGCAACGTACTCGGCGTTAGCCGGATCCGTCGCGACCGCCTCATGCTCCTCGCCGAGGCGCTCGAGAGCGACTTCCTCCTCGAGGTTCTCGAGGAGGAACTCTGGTACGACCGGATTGTCGCCGTGCAGCCGGCCGAGTGGGCGCGGATCTACGACATCGAAGTCGCCGAGGACCACACCTTCGTCGCCGACGACGTGGTGGTCTCGAACTGCGCCCCGCCCTTCCGCACCGCCGAGTTCGACATCATGTACGGGACAGGGATCTCGCGTGAGGGCTCGATCCTCGATGTCGCGGTCGACCTCGGGATCGTGAAGAAGTCCGGAGCCTGGTACACCTACGAGGGCGAGCAGCTCGGCCAGGGACGGGAGAACGCGAAGCAGTTCCTCCACGACACCCCCGAGCTCGCGGTCGAGCTCGACCAGCGGATCCGCCAGGAGTTTTCCATCACCCCTGCCGACGTGCCGATCGGCGAGCGGGCAGAGGACGACGACCCGATCTCGATCGAAGACTGACGGCGAGCGCTCGCGCGGGAAGTGACGGTGGCCCGGGCTATACCCGGGCCACCGTCATTCCTGGGGGATCGCAGGGGGGAAGTTCGCCTCCTCAGCGTGGGATGGAGGTGTGCTTGTACTCGTTCAGCTCAGGGTGGCCGACGACGAGCTCGAGGACGCGGTCGACGGTGTCGCGGGCGAGCTTGCCGTCGCCGGCGGGGCGGGTCATGAGGCGCACGAAGACAGCCTCGTCCTCGGCGATGAAGGTCGGCACGCCGAAGGCTTGGTGCTGCTCCACCGAAGCGGTGTGCTCGTCGCGGATCACCTCGAAGGGCCAGCCCGCCTCGAGCTCGGCGAAGACGGCGTCGGCGTCGACTCCCGCGCGGCTGAGGGCGTTACGGACCTTGGCCTCGTCGCGGAGGTCGTCACCGTCGTCGTGGCGGACGGCGAAGAGCGAGACGTGGGCTGCGGGGAACTGCTCGGGGAAACGGTCGCGCACGACGATGCCGGCCGCGAGGGCGATGAGGTCGGGGCGCTTGCTGGGGTCCTCCCAGGCCGCCGGCTGGCCCTCCTCGGTGTGCACCTGGGTGAGCGAGAAGGCCTTGAACTGCACGTCGTAGTCGGCCCCGCCTTCGAGGGCGGCGATCACGTGCTCGTTCGCGTTGCGGGCGAACGGGCAGCGGTAGTCGAAGTTGATGGTGAAGGCGGGAGTGGTCATACCGCGGCGAACCTCCTGGCGGGTGCAGCTATTCCCGGCGCGGGCGCACCGGGGCGGAATTGCAACCGAGTTGTAGCATCGAGGGGTGATTCCGGTGCGTGCCGCCCGCGCCGCCGACGTCGAGCCGCTCGCTGTCCACCTCGCCCGCGCCTTTCTCGAGGACCCGGTCGCTCGTTACCTCTTCCCCGACCCGCTGCGGCGCGCCGAGTGCCTGCCGCGCTTTTTCACCCTCCAGCTCGAGCACAACTACCTGCATCGCGGGGAGGTGCTGACCACCGACTCGCTCGTCGCCGCTTCGCTGTGGATGCCGCCGCGGCCCACACCACCGCGACTGCGCGACCGCTTCGCCCACCTGCGCTTCGCGCCCGCGCTCGGCGAGCGCCTCGGCGTCACGCGCCGCCTCACCCAGCTCCTCGAGAGCAACCATCCCGTCGTCCCGCACTACTACCTCGGGACCATCGGCACCGACCCCGACCACCAGGGGCGCGGCATCGGCGGCGCGCTCCTCGCCCCGGTGCTCGCCCGCTGTGACGAGGAGGGCTTGCCCGCCTACCTCGAGTGCTCGCGCGAGGAGAACGTCGCCTTCTACGGCCGGCGGGGCTTTTCGGTGGAGCGGCAGATCGACGCCCCCGAGGGCGGGCCGCCGCTGTGGCTGATGTGGCGGGAGCCCCGCCGCGAGCCCGACCTCAGCTGAGGGCGCGCACCCGCCGGTTCGAGCCGTCGGCCTCCGGGGCCCCGAAGCGGGCGAGGTCGAAGGCGACCGGGCGGATGCCCCGCGGCGTGCGGGTGCCGTCGCCGACGATGTCCTGCAGCAGCTGCAGCACGGCGCGCACCGGTGCCGAGGGGAGGCCGCGGCGGCGCTGCGCGACGCCGACGAGGCGGGGCGCGAGGCCCTCCACCGGGACGAGCGCCCACTCCTGGCTGCGCCGCTCGGAGACCGCCCCCGAGGGGAGGATCGCGTAGCCGCAGCCGTCGAAGGTGAGGCCCGAGATGAGGCGGATGCTGTCCATCTCGACGCGCGGCGTGAGCTGCACGCGGTGCGCCGCGGTGACGGCGTCGAGCTCGTCGCGGTAGGCGACGCCGCGCAGCGGCAGCAACAGCGGGAGGCCCGGCAGGTCGGTGAGGCGCACGAGGGGGGCGATCGCGAGCGGGTGGCTCTTCGGGAGGACGAGGACGAGGTCCTCCTCGAACAGCGGCATCGTCCGCAGGTCGCCGCCGGCGGCGGGGAGGCCGAGGACGCCGATGTCCACCTGGCCCGAGGCGAGCTGGTCCCCGAGGCCGGCGGTCGTCGCCTCCATGATCACGAGGCGCAGGTGGGGGTAGCGCTCGGGGACGAGCTCGACGAGCGGCGGCACGAGCCAACGGGCGGCGGTGCCGATGACCCCGACGCGCACGACGCCGCTCACCTCGTCGCGCAGCGCCGAGACGTCGGCGGAGAGGGCGTCGATCTCGCCCATCACGCGCCGCGCCCGCGCGACGACGAGCTCGCCGGCATCGGTGAGCGCGCCGCTCGAGCGGTCGACGAGGTCGGTACCGAGCTCCTGCTCGAGCTTCTTCACGTGCGTCGAGACGTTGGACTGCACCGTCTGCAGGGCCTCCGCGGCGGCCGAGAAGGAGCCGTGCTCAGCGATCGCAACGATGGCGTGCAGCTGGCGGAGGTCCATCGCGAAAGATGATAGCGAATATCTGCCGAAACTGTTTGACCGATGTCGCAGAGGGGTGCATACTGTCTTCCAGACCACAGGAACGACGGATCCCCCCTCCGACATCCGTGAGTCTATGAGAAACGGCCGGATCCCCCCTCCGGCCGTTTCTCGCGTCTGCGGATATCTCCCGCCCGGCTCCGGCGCCCCTACCAGGGCTTGGCGCGCGAGCGACTGCGTGGTCGGGCGTCGCGGCGGGCACTTTCGGGCAACGCCCAGGCACGGCGCCAGGCCGCTGCCTCGGGGCCGCGGATCGGCGGCGTCTCGCCGGCGGCGGCGCGTCGCCGGGCGCTCCACCAGTCCGACTCGGCCTCGTCCGCGAGCTCGGCGACTGCGCCCTCGACGCGCGCCGCGAAGCGCCGCGCGTCCTCGCCCCGCCCCTCGGCGGCCGTCTCGGGCCACAGGGCATCACCGAAGCGCACCTCGACGTGGCCGGGATGGAGGCGCCCCGAGCCCTTCGGGAAGATAGGGCGCACCCCCTTCAGGTGGACCGGCACCACCGGGACCCCGCAGCGCTTCGCGAGGTAGGCGGCGCCGCCCCGGAACTCCTGGCCCCAGCCGTCGGGGCTGCGCCCCCCCTCGGGGAAGATCACGAGGCTCCATCCCTCGGCGAGGAGGGCGGCGGCGTCGTCGGCGCTCTTGCGGTTGACGTGCACGCGGTCGACGGGGATCGCGCCGAGGAGGAACGAGGAGAGGGTCGCCTTCCAGGTGCGGTCGAAGAAGTAATCCGCCGCGGCGGCGACGACGGCCTTGCGGCGGAAGCGCTCCGGCAGCGCCGAGAGCAGGACGCCGGCGTCGAGGTGGCTCGAGTGGTTGCCGGCGAAGATCACCGCGCCCTCGAGGGGCGTGAGGTGCTCGAGGCCGGAGATCTCCGGTGAGGTGACGAGGCGCGTCAGCGGCGCGAGGAGCCCCTCCTGCACCGCGCGGCGCGCGGCGCGCGCCGCCGGCTTGCGGCTCCACTCGGTGTCGTAGTGGAGGCCGACGTGGCGCACCCGGGGCATGCGCTCGAGGTTCGCCGGCCAGGAGGGCGGCCGCAGGATGCGGTCGAGGGCGGAGGGGAGGCGGAGGCTCACGGGTGCCGCTTCCTAGGAGACGTCGGCGAGGAACAGCGGCGGGAGGTGCAGGTGGGTGAGCGTCGGCTCGCGCCCCACCGAGTCCTCGGCGATCTCGAGGGCGTCTGCGAGCGAGGTCGCTGGGCGGAAGCCCATCCGGCGCACGGCCTTGCGGTCGCCGCCGACGACGATCACCTGGGAGAGGTGCTCGAGGGCGTGCGCGCACCAGTACCACATGTAGAAGGGGTGGACCCCGTGGTAGGCATGGCTCGTCCGGTAGAGGTGGATGTACCAGGGGTCGGTGGCGAAGGACTGCTCGTACTTCGCCTCGATCTCGAGCGGGTCGGTCGTCTCGGCGAGGACCTGGTCGAAGAAGTCGATGTAGCTCGGGTGGTGGACGGGGTGGAAGGCCCACGGCGTCGGGTGCGAGAGGATCGCCACGCCGCCCTCGCGCACGACGGGCTTGCCGCGGTAGAGGTTGAAGAAGTAGCCGAGGCCGAGGCACGCGACGAGCAGCGGGTTCATGATCGAGTTCACGTTGTAGGGGCAGATGTAGGGGAGCCCCATCGTGACGATGTCCGCCTGCCCCTCGATCGGGACGAGCTGTTGGCGGTGGACGTTGTCGAGGGTCGAGGCGTGCACCGCCTCCACCTCGCCCGCCTGCACCGAGGTGAGGGCATGCGGTGAGCGGATCGACTGGAAGATCTCGCGCTTCAGCGCCACCGGGGTGCGCTCGAGGGCGGCCTTGGTCGAGAAGAAACCGGCACGGTCGCGCAGCTTCCACTCCCACTCGCGCCGCTGCAGGTAGCCGAACTGGGAGGGGAAGGTGTCGAGGTTGAGGGTCGTCTCGATCTGGAAGACCTTCACCGTCTTCGCGATCACCCGCCCCATCCGCCAGTTCGAGGTGTGCAGCTCGGAGTGGTGCATGTCCATGAACGAGCGCGAGTGCTGCATCGTGCGCACGTTGTGGTGGTGGCGGATGCTGTTGTAGCTGGCGAGGCCGGTGGCGACCGACTTGTGGCCGCCGTCCATCGCCACGAGGTTGATGTTCACGTACACGAGGAGGTCGCTCTCGGCGGCCCGGCGGTTGATCTCGACGTCCTCCTCGGCCTCGGTGACGCCGAGGTGGACGACGCCGTCGGGGTCTTCGGCGTCGTGCTGCAGGAGGTTGCCGCTCGGCGCGAAGGCGTCGAAGACGCGGCCCCCGAGGATGTGGCGCAGCTCGTCGTCGGTCATCCGGCGGTGCAGGGCGAGGGCGGCGATGAGCACGACGTCGTCGACGCCGGCCTGCGCGGCGGCGTCGAGGACCGCCTCGATCACCCGCTGGCGGGCGTCGGGGGCGCGCATCGGGGGGAGGGGGAGGGAGATGTCGTCGAAGGCGATGGTGAGGCGCATCCCTGCGAAGAGCAGCGCCGATAGGGGCGCCGAGTCCCCGAGCGGGTTCTCGAGCGCCTCGCGGATCGTCGCGTCCGGGTCCGCGAGGGCGGCGTGCGGCTCGGGCGGGTAGAGGACGCGGCTACCGACGGGGAGCTGCTCGTAGCGGAATCCCTCGCCGTGCCAGAACAGCGTCGGGGGCGTCGATCGGTCGACCTCGAGGACGAAACCGGGCCTCGGGCTCACATGGTCTCCTTGGTGGTCGCGCGGCGCATCAGGCGCCGCCGGTCTGCCACGAGCGGTTCCGGCGCAGGTCGAAGGCCACCTTCACCGCGCCCCGCTTCCCGGCGTTCGCGGCGTGACGGACCGCGTCCTCGTAGCGCTCCAGAGGGTAGCGGGCGGTCACCAGGCGCTCGAGGTGGGCGGCGGCGACGAGCTCGGTGGCGAAGGTGAAGGTCGGTTCGACGCGGCCGACGAACTCCTCGGTGCCGTAGGCGTAGGTGCCGAGGAGCGAGACCTGCCGCTGCCAGAGGGGGGCGAGGTCGACGTGCACCGTGGAGGGCATGCCGACGAGGACGATGCGCCCGCCCGGGCGGGTGACGGCGAGCGACTGGGCGAGGCTCGCGGAGCTGCCGACGCAGTCGAAGACGACGTCGGCGCCACCGCCGAGGCGTTCCAGGCGGCCCTCCTTGCGGCCGACGGCGACCGAGGCGCTGAGGCGGCGCGCGGCGCGCGGGAGGTCGTCCTCGGCGACCACCTGGTCGGCGCCGAGCGTCGCGGCGAGGTCGCGCTGCACCGGGTGGCGGGCGACGGCGAGGAGGGCGGCCGGGAGGGCGAGCTGGCGGAGCGCGGCGACGCAGAGCAGGCCGAGGGTCCCCGCGCCGAGGACGATCACCCGCTCGCCCTGGGTGACGTCGGCCCGCAGCACGGCGTGCACCGCGCAGGCGGTCGGCTCGATGATCACCGCCGCCTCGTCGGAGAGGCCGTCGGGGACCGGGCGCAGCTGGCTCTCGTGGACGACGAGCTCCTCTGACCAGCCACCGCCGGTGTCCGCGCAGTAGCCGGTCTGCAGCCCCGGGTGGATGTGGCCGAGGGTGAGATTCTCGCAGCGGTCCTTGTGGCCCGAGGCGCAGGGCGCGCAGGGGGGCTCAATGCCGCGCGCCGCGCAGCCGAGCACCGGCTCGATGACGACGCGCGCCCCCGCGTCGGGGCCGTCGACGAGCTCGCCGACGACCTCGTGGCCGGGAACGAAGGGAAAGGTGACGATCGGCTCGAAGTAGCGCGAACTCGTGCCGTCGAGGGTCGAGAGGTCCGAGCCGCAGATCCCCGCGAGGCGCGGGCGCAACCGCCTCCAGCCCGCCGCGGGGAGCGCCGGGGGATCGATCTCCAACAGGCGGAGAGGCCCGACGGCCACCCCCGAGCCGGAGCCGAGCACCGCCGCGGCGATGCGCGCCGCGGCGAAACGCTGCGGCAGGCGCTCGACGACGAGGGCCTTCATGGCCGCTCCCCGCGGGCGAGGGCGAGGCCGGGGGCGCCGGTGCGGGCACCGAGGGCGCGCATCGAGACGGCGAGGGGCTGGCGGGGACCGCCCTTGGCACGCCCCCAGAGCTCGATCGGCCAGCCGCGGCGGCGGGCGATGGTGGCGAGCTTCGGCTCGGGGTTGACGGCCACCGCGTGGCCCGCCGCCTCGAGCATCGGCAGGTCGCTCGCGGAGTCGGCGTAGGCGACGGTCGCCGCCGGGTCGAGGCCGAAGTCCTCGGCCCAGCGCGCCATGAGGAGCGCCCGCGCCTCGCCGGTCGGGGGGGTCTCGACCATCTCGCCGGTGAAACGCCCGTCGCGCTCGCCGAGGCGGGCGCAGACGATCTCGTCGAAGAGCGGCTCGAGGGGGGCGACCACGAAGTCGAGCGCCCCGGTGATGAGGAGGGTCTTGTGGCCGAGGGCGCGGTGCTCGCGCACCCGCGCCAGGCCGTCGGGGAAGGCGCGGTTGAGGATCAGGTCGCTGAACATCTCCCACGCGTCCTCGCGCACCCGCTCGGCGGGCGCGCCCTCGTAGCGGCGGTAGAAGGAGCGGAGGAAGTCGGCGCGGTCGCGCCGGTCGACGGCCAGCAGCCGCGGCCCCTCGAGCATCAGCCCGATGGCGAGCTGGGCGCGGCGCACCGGCTCGAGATGACGGGTCGCCAGCCAGCCGTAGGACTCGACGACGTTCGAGTTGATGAGCGTCTGCTCGAGGTCGAAGACCGCGCAGCGGGGCTCGGTCGTGAGGATCGCGCGCCGTGCCCGCTCCTCGCGTGAGGCCGTCGTGCGCCGGCCGGGGGCGGTGCGGACGCGCGCCTGGGCGACGATCGAGGGGAGGTGGACCTCGCTCACGTAGCGCGGCCAGTCGACGACCGCGGGGTCGAAGTTGAAGGCCTCCCGGTCAGCGGCGCTCATCTTCGCGAGGAGCGCGAGGCTGTGGTCGATGCGAAAGCGCGCCTCGGACTCGGTGTACGCGCCGTAGAGCTCCACGTAGCCGAGGGCGCGCTCGGCGAGGGAGCGCTTTTCCTCGAGGTCCGAGGCGCGCTCGGCGAGCTCGCCGCGGATCGGCAGCAGGTTGACGACCCGCTCGGCACCGCGCAGCAGTTTGGCGGCGCGCCGGAGCTCGCCCTGCACCTTGCCGCGGCCGGGGAAGGACCACTCCGGGACGACGATCGGTTGGCCGCGGTCGTCGTACAGGGGACGCTCGGTGAACCAGTTCTCGCACAGCTTCACGAGCGTCCCGTAGCGCAGCGGGTTCCGCACCCCGGAGGTCACCTGGTAGATGTCCGGCGAGCCGGCGGGGGGCGCCCCCGCGGCGGCAACGGCGATGATCGCCGAGACGACGAGGTCGACGGGGATGACATCGATCACCCCCTCCGGGACGCCCGGGAACTGCGCGAGCAATCCCCGTGCGTAGGAGATGATCACCGGCTCGGCCATCCGAAAGCCGCGGATCCAGCCCGGCTTTGGCTCGGCGAGGGCGGACTCGACGATCGAGGGCCGGATGATCGTCACGGGCAGCGGCCCGGCGCTCTCGCGTAGCGCGACCTCGCCGAGCGACTTGGTGTAGGCGTAGGCGTCGGGCCAGCCGAGGCCCTGGGCGCGGGCGCGGCCGAGCTCGACGAGGCGGTTGTCAACCCATTCGTTGCGCAGCCGCTCGGTCCGCTTGGCGAGGAGCGCCCCACCCGCGGCTCCGATCTCGGTGTGCGCCTTCTTCGCGAACGAGGCGAGGCGGGGCTCGCTGCGGCTCTCGGCGTCGGCGTCCGAGCGGGCGCGGCGGCTCGCCGCGACCTCCTCGTGCCAGTCGGGCACCGAGAGGTAGGGTCCCTCCTCGACTGGCTCCTCGAAGGCGTCCCCGCGGTGGCCGCTGTTCACGTAGGCAGTGGAGACCGCGACGAGGTGCGGGAGGGCTCGGCCGGGGGTCGCCGGCGCGAGGGCGAGCATCGTCTCCGCGACGCGGCTCGGGCCGAGGAGGTTCACCTCAACCGCCTGGTCGAGGGGAGCGTCGAAGCTCACGGTGGCGGCCGAGTGGATGACGATGTCGCAGCTCGCGAAGGTGGCCGAGTCCACCTCGGAGAGGCCGAGGCCCTCGCTGCTGACGTCGCCGCCGATGGTGCGCAGACGCGCCTCGATGACGGCCTCGAATGCCTCACCGAGCTCAGAGCGCAGGCGGTCGAAGCAGTCGTTGCGGACGATCTCGCGCCGCGTCCGGTCGGCCGCGCTGGCGCGTCGACCGGGACGCACGACGACGACGACCTCGCACTCCGGGACGGAGCGGAGGAGGCGTTCGACGAGGGCCGTCCCGAGGAATCCGGTGGCGCCGGTGACGGCGATGCGCTTGCCGGCGAGGGACTGGGCTACCGAGGTAGTCAGCGCCGCCTCCCCGCGGCGGCGCGCTTCGGCGGCGTGTAGCGCTTGGAGGGCTTGGGTCCGACGGGGGTCGGGCGCCGGTCGGGGCGAGTGGTGACGCTCTTGGTCGCGACACCGCTCGCAGTGTCCTGCTTCTTCTTCTGCATCACGCGAAAGATCAGCCAGCTCCCCGCGCTGATGTAGACGACGGCGCCGATGGACTTGTAGTTCAAGAATTCGAGGCCCGTCATGAAGCAGGCGAAGCCGAGCAGGGCGCGCCGGCGCAGCGCGGTCCCGAGGGCGAGGAGGGCGGCCCCGATCAGGCTCGCGATGAGGAAGAAGCTCGCCTGGGAGCGCAAGAGGGCCGTGGCCGCCGTCTTGTACTCGTGGTAGCCGACGACGGCGAGGACGATCGCGAGCAACGTGAGCCCGATGCCGATGATCGACTCGCGGCGGTCAAGACCGTTCACGATGTCCCGACGGCTGAGCGGCGGGGAGGCGGGGCGCTCGCGTTTGGCGCCGGCGGCCAGGCGACCCAGCCCGAGGTTGAGCGGGCGCAGCAGTTTTCGGGCTGCTGCTGCCGACGGAACGTCGCCGTCGGAGCGCTCCGGCGTCGGTTCGCTCGCCGAGAGGTCTGGCACGTCCGGAGAGGCTACTGAACGCGCGGCGTGCCGGCCCCCCCCCGACCTCCTCGAGTGGCACAGCGAGTACGATCGCCCGGTCGGGCGCTTGGCTCAGGTGGTTAGAGCGCAGCCTTCACACGGCTGAGGTCGGGGGTTCGAGTCCCTCAGCGCCCACCAGATAAAGTGCAGGTCAGGCCCTATCTTCGGATAGGGCTTCTTCCTTTTCGGAGTTCGGCGTGCGCGCTACGTGCGCGATCTCTGGAAAGAACCTTCCCTCCAAACGGTCTGCTGCGTCCTGATCTGCCTCGCTCGTCGCCTGGACGTAGAGCGTCATCGTGGTCCGCGGGTCGGCATGGCCGAGTCGAACCTGGGCGGTCTTGATGTCCACACCGAGACGCACCAGAGCGGTCCCTGCGGCTCGCCGCAAGTCGTGGAAGTCAATGTCGGGTACTTCTCGCTCCTTGCCATCCTTGGTCGGCTTGCGAGCCTTCGACTTCTTGAGATCGAAACCGGTGAGTTCTGCCTTCTCGATGGCAGGCAGCCATACGCGGGGTCTCC
>DATLTN010000054.1 GCA_035533595.1 Acidimicrobiales bacterium | reverse complement strand
GCAGTAGGCGTGACCAGGCGTGAGCGTCGCGAGGCTCGCCCCCGCCGCGACCGAGAGCAACGCCAGTGCTCCGATGACGATCCCCGAGGCGAAGAAGCCCCGCCCGAGTTCGCGGCGGAGGAGGGGTCGTCGGTCGCTCGTCACGTGATCCTCCTCGGCGTTCGCCGAAAAGCATTGCATACCGACGCTTTGCCGCGAGGGCGCCGGACGGTCGGGGCACCCGGTGCGCCTACCGGCCTGAGGGCGCCCGATGAACGGGCGCGCGCGGACGCGATGATGCTCGGGTAGGTCCTTCCGGGCGAGCGAGCGGAGGTCGGTGCAGTGCCGAAGATCACGCCATTTCTCTGGTTCGACGACCAGGCGGAGGAGGCCGTCAACTTCTACCTGTCGGTGTTCCCGAACTCCAGGGTCCTGCGCACCTCCCGTTACGGAGAGGCCGGGCCGGGTCCCGCCGGCTCGGTGATGACGATCGAGTTCGAGCTCGACGGGAACCTCTTCACCGCGCTCAACGGCGGCCCTGACCACTTCGACTTCGACGAGTCGATCTCGTTCGTCATCGACTGCGCGACGCAGTCCGAGGTGGACCACTACTGGGACGCGCTGCGCGACGGCGGCTCCGAGATCGCGTGCGGATGGCTGAAGGATCGATTCGGTGTCCGCTGGCAGGTCGTGCCGTCCGAGTTCCTCGCGATCATCTCCGACCCCGATCCCGAGCGAGCACGACGCGCGACGGAGGCGATGATGCAGATGATGAAGCTCGACGTTCGGGCTCTGAAGGCGGCCGCCGATGGCCCTTCCTCCTGAGCGGCACTGTCTCGCGCAGGGCCGAGGCCGTGGCGGGGCGGCTCCTTCCGCTGCGGGCACCTGAGGACGATGTCGCAGGGCCGCGCCTGAGACCTCGGGGCGGTGTCACGCGCGCTTGTTTGACAGCCTGACCAGAGGGCGTGACACTCCGGCGATGGCCCGCATCGCTGTGCTCGACGACTACATCGGCTGCGCGGAGGAGTTCGGAGACTGGGCACCTCTCGTCGATGAGCACGAGATCGTGTTCTTCCGCGAGCCCATCCCAGCCGACCATCTTGTCGAGGCGATCGCCGGCTTCGACGTGCTCGTGATCACCCAGCAGCGGACGTGGTTCCCCCGGGAGGTCCTTGAACGCCTCCCGAACCTCCGGCTCATCGTGACCAACGCGTCGACGAGCAACGCCGTCGACCACGAGTGCCGCCGCGAGCTCGGCATCATGCTCTGCGGCACCTTCGATCCGGGCCAGAGCGGCGGTCCCAGCGGCAGCACCGAGGCGGCCCGGCTCGGGCTGCTGTCACCTCCCGCCGAGCTCGCCTGGGCGCTCCTGTTCGCGGTCACCAAGCGCCTCGGGATCGAGGACCGCGAGATCCGAGCAGGGGGCTGGCAGACGGGCTTCCCGCTGCCGCTCTCGGGGAAGACCCTCGGCCTCGCGGGCCTCGGGAACATCGGCGGGATGATGTGCGGCCCCGCGCGGGCGTTCAACATGGACGTCATCGCGTGGAGCGAGCACCTGACCGAGGAACGTGCCGCCGAGCGCGGTGCACGTCTCGTGACCAAGGAGGAGCTCCTTCGCGAATCCGATGTCCTCGCGATCTTCCTTCAGCTGAGCGAGCGCACACGCGGGCTCTTCGGCGCCGCCGAGTTCGGGCAGATGAAGCGCGGCGCCTTCCTCGTGAACGTCTCGCGCGGGCCGATCGTCGAGGAGCAGGCGCTCGTCGACGCGCTGCGCTCGGGCCAGCTCGCGGGCGCCGCCCTCGATGTCTTCGAGCAGGAGCCGCTGCCGCGCGACCACCCGTTCCGCTCGCTCGAGAACGTGGTGCTCACCCCGCACGTCGGCTACGTCACCGAGGCGGGCTTCCGCCGCGCCTTCACCCGCATGGCCGAGGACGTCGTCGCCTACTTCGCCGGGACGCCGATCCGCGTCGTCGACTGAGCAGCCTCGTACCGGAGCGACCTCCTCCCGCCGACTTCGGGCGCTCGCGATTCGCCCGCACGGCCGACGCGGTGCACACTGCCGCGATGCTGCTGATTGACGCGGCGAACGTCGTCGGCTCGCGCCCTACCGGCTGGTGGAGAGATCGGCCAGGCGCGGCGACCGAGTTCGTGGGTCGCGTGCGCTCGGCGGCGCGGCACGGCCAACTCACGGATCCTGTCGTGGTCGTTCTCGAAGGAGCGGCTCGGAGCGGTGTCGAGGAAGGTCTCGCCGACGGAGTCAGGGTGCTCCATGCGCCTTTGGACGGCGACGACACGTTGGTCCGAGTCGCGGGTGACGCCGGAGGTCAGGTGGTACTGGTGACGGCGGACCGGGCGCTTCGCCGCCGCGTCGAGGAACTCGGGGGTGAGGTCGTCGGCCCGCGGTGGCTGCTCGATCGTCTGGGGGGGTAAGTGTCCTGCGGCCCGCAGAGCGGGAATCCGGCGACCGCTCACTAGCGTTGGCGAAGATGGCCGAGGCCGAGGTCGAGGGCCAAATCCGGAAGATCTGCATGGCGCTGCCGGGTGTCACCGAGCGGACGAGCCATGGAGCACCGGCGTTCTTCGCCGGCAAGCAGTTCGTGATGCTTTGGCTCCACGGCCACCACGAACACCAGTTCGCGCACCTCTGGTGCGCCGCGCCGCCTGGCGCGCAGGATGAGCTGGTGGCGACCGAGCCGGACCGCTTCTTCCGTCCGCCGTACGTCGGCGGTCGCGGCTGGATCGGTGTCCGTCTGGACGGAGAGGCCGACTGGCGAGAGCTCACCGCGATCTGCGAAGAAGCCTTTCGCACCGTCGCGCCCCGGAAGCTCATCGCGGAGCTCGACGCCCGGCCATAATTTCCAGCCCCATCTCGGCCCGTGCCGTGGTGCGGGGCAGTGCCATCCGTTGACGAGCGCGCGGGGGAACCCCTACGGCCACACCTCGCCCGCGACCTCCCTGGATGAGCGAGAGCTTGCCCCACGCGGTTTCTTCGTCGTGCGCCGCGGCAAACCCGCACCGCGGGCACAGCGCGAGCTGGCCACCGGCAGGCGCTTCGTCGAGCCGACGCCTCACGTAGTCCTTCGTCTCGACCTCGCCGTGGTTGCCGACGAGACCGAGCACCGCGATCCTGCCGTCGGGCATGAAGCGGAGGCTGTCGAAGCTCGCCGCCGCCTCACTGTCGTACTCGAGCAGGGAGCGATCGAAGTCGAGCTCGTTACGTTCCCGCGCGGTGGAACAGGGCCCGCCGCGGCCGCCGCCCCGCCCCTGCAGATGTGGAACCCGAAGGTGACGTCCGGGAATTCACCGCAACGCGTTGTCGGCGGCGATGCCGCGGGCGAGGTTCTGCACGGACTCCTCTCCCCGCTGCCAGCGACCCGACGTAGCGTTTGGCCGTGGAGTTCAGCCCAGAGCTCCGAGAGGCCATCGCCGAGGGTCGGATCACGGTCTCCATCCGGCTGTGGAAGCGACCGCGCGTGAAGGTCGGGAACCGCTACCCGGTCGGACGGGCGGTGATCGATCGCCGACATCGAGCAGCTCCGGTTCGCCGCTGTCTCCGCCGCCGACGTGCGAGCCTCGGGCGAACGGGAACGTGAATCCCTCCGTCGCCGTGCTGCGCACGCGGGCCCGATCGGCGAGGGCGCCCTCGTCTACCGGGTCGAGTTCCACCTCGTGAGCTGAGCTTAGGCCCCGCGGCTGACGGCCACCGCTCGGCGATGGCCGTCAGAAGGCGCCGCAGACGTCGGTCTCGATCTCGACGATCGTGTCTTGCGGCGACCCGGCGTTCACCACCGCCGCCGATTCGGAGACGACCAGCCCGTCTGGCGTACCCCACTGCACCGCGCCGACGAGCTTCAGCCGGCCGTACGCGGCCCGCAGCTCACCGACCGTGCTGCCGAGCGTGATCCCATTCCGCGTCTCGAGCGCGGGCACCGTCACCGCGGGGCTCACCCGATCGCTGGGCGAGCCCGGCACCGTCACCGGCCAGCCGCCCTCGTCGAACCGGTACCCCGTGAACACCCGGAATCGGAACTCGAGGACGAGGTCGTGCCAGGCGACCTCGGTGAACCTCGGCCCACAGCCGGTGTTGATGCCTTCGGCATTGGGCGCACCGAGTGCCGGCTGCAGCAGCCGCACCACCTCGCCCTCGCCCATGCCGAAGTGCGCGGGGCCGACGCCGCGGGCGTCGAGGTAGGCGAGCGGCGTCGAGGATCCCCGGATCGCCCCGACTCCGACGCAGATCGCGACGAGCACGCAGACGATGAGGATGCCGAACGCGCGCACGACCTTTCTTGTACTCCTTCATCGGCGGCCCGGCGCTCGTCGACAGGCTGCTGCCGGGGCACCCGCCGGAGATGCGCTGCCGGCAGCGTCAGGAGAGGTAGGGCTCCCCCCAACGGTCCTGGTAGACGATCTCGTCGAGCGGCCGGCGGGCGACCGGGCCGAAGTTCCCCATCGGGTAGCCGATCGGCACGATGGCATAGGAGTGGACGCCATCGGGGAGGCCGAGGGCGGTCTCGCTCTCCTCCTCGTAGAGGAGGTGGCGGGCCGTCAGCGTCGCGCCGAGGCCGAGGGCACGGGCGGCCAGCAGCATGTTCTGCACCGCCGGGTAGATGGAGGCGCCAGAGGCGCGGTTCGGCGGGGTGCCCCCGTGCTCGAGGCAGGGGACGATCCACACCGGCGCCTCGTGGAAGTGCTCGGTGAGGTGGGCGACGGCCGTGTACTGGCGGAGGTAGCGCTCGCGCGAAACCCCGGGGGGAGGCTCGCCCTCCAGGTAGTGGGGCTCGATGACCTCCTTGAAGGCCTTCGCGTACCAGACCTGCACGGCCGCCTTGATCGCGGGGTCCTTCACGACGAGGAAGCGCCACTGCTGGGCGTTGCCGGAGTTCGCGGCGAAGACCCCCGCCTCGAGGATGCGCCGCACGAGCTCGTCCGGCACCGGGTCCGGCTTCAGTCGCCGCATCGCCCGTGTCGTGCTGAGGATCTCGAACAGGTCGGCCGGGTCGTTGTCCATCGCGCCATCTTCCTCCAGCGGCGGCCCGCAACGCGACTCGCCCGCCGCTCCGTTACGTTGAGCCCGACAAGGGAGGGCCGAGATGCAAACTTCGCAGCCGACGACGCGCGCCGAGGTGGTCGGGAGCCTGCTGCAGCCGGCCGTCGTGCTCGACGCGAGGGCCGAGGCCGCCTTCGGGCGCCTCGACGAGGCGGAGCTCGCGGCGATCGAGGACGAGGCGGTGCTCGCCGCGATCGCCCTGCAGGAGTCGGTGGGCCTCGACGTGATCACCGACGGGGAGATGCGCAGGCCGACCTGGGCGGACGTGAGCCGCCACCTCGAGGGCTTCGAGATCCTCCCCGGCGAGCGCTCCTACCCGGCGAACGCCCGCCTCGCGAACCCGTCGGAGGCTTCGACGGTCGTGCGCAAGATCACGCCCAAGTCCGAGCACCCGGTGGGGGAGGAGTTCCCCTTCCTCGCGGCGCACGCCACGGCGCGCACGAAGTACACGATGGCGGCGCCGAGCTACAGCCGTCGCTACTGGTCCGACCAGCGCTCCACCTCGGCCTACGAGCGCGTCGAGGACTTCCTCCAGGACGTGCGCAACTACCAGCGCGAGGTGGCGAGCCGCCTCGTCGCCGAGGGCTGTGACTACCTGCAGCTCGACGCGCCGAACTACGGCTCGCTCACCGACCCCGAGACGCGCGCCTTCCACGAGGCGCGTGGCCACGACATCGACGCACAGGTCGCCTTCGACGCGGCGCTCGACTCGTCGGTCTTCACGGGCCTCGAGGGGGTGACGCGGGCGCTGCACGTCTGCCGGGGAAACATGCGCGGCGGCGCCTGGCACTCCTCGGGCGGCTACGGCGCCCTTGCCGACCAGCTCTTCTCGAACCTCGACGTCGACGTCGTGCTCCTCGAGTACGACACCGACCGGGCGGGGGACTTCGCCCCGATCGGCGCGGTGCGGGAGGGGACGCTCGTCGTCCTCGGCCTGCTCACGACCAAGGACGGCACCCTCGAGGACGAGGCGGTGGTCGAGGCGCGCATCTCCGAGGCGACGCACTTCCGCCCGATGGGCGAGCTCGCCCTCTCCACCCAGTGCGGCTTCGCCTCCGCGGCGAACGCCCCGATGAGCGAGGCCGAGCAGCGGGCCAAGCTGGAGCTCGTGGCCCGCGTCGCCCACTCGCTCTGGTCCTGAACGCCCCGCCCGCACGCCCGCGGAGGCGCGGGCCTCGGTGGGCCACGGCGCCGCGCCTAGAATCGTGGAAAACGCAACGGGGTTGGTCATCCGCGCGGGCGCAGGGCGCTAGCGCGGATTCGTATCGGCGCCGCCGCACCGGCTGCCGACTGGAGGCACTCGATGACCGCATCTGGCGGACACCTGCTTCTCACCTCAGAGAGCGTGACCGAGGGACACCCCGACAAGATCTGCGACCAGATCTCCGACGCGGTGCTCGACG
>DATLTN010000053.1 GCA_035533595.1 Acidimicrobiales bacterium | reverse complement strand
GCCGCCCCCGGCGCGCTCGTAGCGCGCCCGCCCGGGCAGCGCCCGGTCGCGGAACTTCGCCGGCAGCCGCGAGGTCCACAGGTCCTTCGGTTCGAGGACGTGCGAGTCCCCCGAGAGGCGGGTGATGTCCGGATGCGGGATCTCCCCCATGCTTCCCCCTTCGCTGCTGCCGGCCTCCGTCACCTGGCCGCACCCTAGGAGACGATCCGCCCGTCGTCATCCCCGAGGGCGTCGCGGGTCGCGGTCTCCGGCTACGGGGCGAACGCTCGCCGCTCGCCGCGGAGCGACGACCGCGCCTCGCGCAAGAGCGCGTAGGCGTGCCAGTCGACGACCGCCGCGATCGCGAGCGCGACCGCCGGGTCGAGCCAGTCAAAGCCGCCGGTCGCGAGGATCACCGCCCCCGCCGTCGCGACCCCGAGGGCGGAGGCCGCGTCCGCCGCCGTGTCGAGGAGCACCGCCTTGTGGCTGAGGCCCTCGTCACTGTCGTCGTCACCGTCGAAGTCGACCCCGAGGACGAGCACCGCGCCGATCATCACGACCGCGGCGAGCGCGCTCATCACGAGCACCGGGAGGCCGTGCACGGCGGGGGTGCGCGCGACGAGTCGCTCGATCCCGGTCGCGATCACGAGGAGGCTGAGCACGAACAGCCATCCCGCGTTCACCGCGGCAGCCAGCGCGTTCGCCTTCGGGAAGCGCGCCGTGAGCCGGATCGCGATGACCGCGACCCCGATCGCCGCCGCGTCCGCGAGGTAGTCGACTCCCGCCGCAAGGACGCCGAGCGAGTGTGCCGTGACGCCGACGTAGGCGAGACCGCCGACGAGTGCCAGGTTGAGGGCGAGCGCCACGAGCAGGCGTGCCGAGCGGGTCATCGCCCGCGATCCTCTCGCAAAGCGGGCCGCGGGCCGGAGCAACCCGGCCGCGCGGCGCGCGCGTCAGGCGCGAGGGGCTGCGAGGATCGGGGTCGTCCGCCTCACGGGGCGCAGGGGTAGGGGTTCCAGGGCTCCTTCTGGGTGTTGGTGGCGACATCGGCGCCTGAGGCGCTCGAGGGCACGGTCGTCACCGTCACCGCGCCGCTGTCGCCGGCGGCGGTGAGCGTCGCGGGGGTCGGGCCCGTCAGCGCGGCGGTGAGCGTGGCGTGCGGCGTCCCGAAGGAGATGAACTGGTTGATCATCTGCTCGTCGGCGCTCGCCGCGGGGAGGAGCACGTCCGCACCGCCGGGCGTCGTCCAGGGGATCGTCGGGAGGGTCTCGGTGCTGAGCCCCGAGGAACCCATCGCGTGGAAGAGCTGCGCAAGGCTGAGGAGCTCTCCTTCGGTGAGCGACTTGTCGAAGATGAGGTTCTTCGTCGCCGCGCCGAGGAGGCTGTTGAGACGGGTCGGGCTGCCGACCACGTCGCGAAGGCGCGGCAGCAGCGCCCGGAAGAAGGCGTCCTGACGCTGGATGCGGGAGAGGTCGCCGAGGCCGTCGTAGTGCCACACGCCGCCGGTCTCGTAGGAGAGGTCGCGGCTGCGGACGAGGGCGAGTGCCTGCGAGCCGAAGACGAGGTGGCAGCCCGTACGGGTGATCCCGAGGTGGGAGTTGAGGTCGCGCACCGGGTCGGGGAAGTTGAGGTAGATGCCGCCGACGGCGTCGACCATGTTCTGCAGGCCCGGGAAGTTCACCTCGACGACGTTGCTCACCGGCAGGTGGAAGGCGTTCGTGATCGTCTGCACGAGGAGCGAGGGCCCCGAGTTGAAGGCCGCGTTGATGCGGTTCGGGCCGGCGATGTCACTCGTGCCGGGGATGTCGACGTAGGTGTCGCGGGGGATCGAGAGCAGCTTCACCTGGTGGGTCGCGGGGGAGATGCGAGCGACGATGATCACGTCGCTGCGCTGTCCGCCGACGCTCGAGGAGGAGCCGTAGGCAGAGGAGTCGAGCTTGGTGGTGGCGAAGCTGCGCGAGTCCGAGCCGATGAACAAGACGTCGAAGGGCTCGTTCGCGACCCGCTCCGCCAGCCCGTTCACGCCGACCTTGGCGATCTGGTCGAAGCGCCAGCGGCCGTAGGCGAAGAGGCCGGCGGCGAGGAGCACGGCGATGCCGAGGAGGGAGCCGAAGCTCAACAGCAGGCGGCGGCGGATGCGCTGGCCGCGGCTGCGCGCGACGGCCGCCCGGCGGCGACGGTCGCGGCGCGAGCGCGTCGGTCGGTCCCGCCGCTCCCCGTTGCGCCGCCGGCCGTCGCCCCGC
This sequence comes from Acidimicrobiales bacterium, assembly GCA_035533595.1. Classification (NCBI taxonomy): domain Bacteria; kingdom Bacillati; phylum Actinomycetota; class Acidimicrobiia; order Acidimicrobiales; species Acidimicrobiales bacterium. The sequence continues at coordinate 63,357 of DATLTN010000053.1, read as the reverse complement.
CCCGTGTCGTCGCGGAACTCCTCGTCACCTTCACGGCGCGGCGAATGAAGCGGTGCGGAACGTCGGGGGGCCACGGCGAAAAGGGTACCGGCCGCATGCAGGAAATCCGTGTCATGCCGTGCTCGGTGCGCGCGGCGGCTCCTCGGTTCAGTCCTCGGCGCCCTCGCCGCCGGGCGCGACGTTCCCGACGAGCTTCTGCAGCAGCTGCAAGAGCTCGGCGCGTTCGGTGGCGTTCAGTCGGCGGATGCGGGGGAGGTTGCCGAAGAAGTCGTGGTCGAGGCCGGCGCGGATCTCCTCGCCGTAGGGGGTGAGGACGAGGAACTTCACCCGCCGGTCGCGCTCGTCGACCTCACGACGGGCGAGGCCGCGGTCCTCGAGGATGCGCGCAGTCGCGGTGACGAAGGAAGGGTCGTAGCCGAGGCGGTGCGCGAGGGCGCGCATCGAGATCGGCCCCTCGGGGTCGAGGTGACGCAGCACGCGCGCCTGGCTCGGCAACAGGGAGAAGGGGGCGATCGCCCGCTTCATGTCGCGGGTCATCGACCGCAGCACGTCGTGCAGCGTGGCGAGCAGCTCGCGCTCGAGCGCGTCACTCGCGGCCTCGTCGCCGCGGTGCGGCCGCTCGGGTCGCGGCGGAGTGAGCCCGGTCGTGCGCATCGCTAGGAGCGTAGGCGGGATGGTGGCCGACAGCCCGGCGTCTCAATTGGGGCCAGCGGTGATCCAACTCGAACGGCGGCGCGGGCGCCGGTCGAACGTCGAGGATGGTTCGGGGCGCGCGCGGGGAGCGCGTGGCGCACCACGAGCCGCGGCGGAGCCGTGGCGCGGAGTGCCGATCAGCCCTCGGCCGACCATCCAGCGACCGTCCCACGCGTGGTCCTGGGCGTGGGACCAACTCATGCGGTCGTTTGACAAGTGACAACCGTAGGGGGTAATTAATTGAAAAGTATCTCCGGCTACGATAGAAATCGCAGGGCAACATCGAATCGGACGCCTTGGGGGATGCAAGGCAAGTCAAGGGGGGGAACATGTCTCGATCGAAGATCCTTGTCCGCGCCGCCGCCGCGTTGCTTTCGTCCGCGACGTTGCTCTCGACAGCGTGCATCGCCTCCGCGTCGTCCCGGCCTCAGGCGACGCCATATCCCATCGCGATCGGTGTCGTCTATCCGTATTCCGGAGGTTCGGGGTTCATCGGCCTCCATGCGCAGTCCTCGACTTTCGCCGCGGCAGATGAGATCAACGCGGACGGCGGCGTACTCGGCCACAAGATTGCCGTAGACCCCGTCGACACGAAGGGCGACCCGGCCGATGCCCTGACCAATGTCGCGAAGTTCGTCGCCACGACCTCCCACATCTTCTTCCTGATCGGACCAGGCTCAGACTCCGGGCCGGAGATCGTTCCGGTGCTGAACACGGACAAGCTCGTCATGATGTCCGCGGCAGGGCAATCTGAGTTCGATCGAAGCCACTACCCGTACTTCTGGCGGGCTGTCGCGCCCGATGCGGCGAACGGGGTCGCGATGGCGATCTACGCGAAGCAGCAGGGCTGGCTGCGGGTCGCGACGGTGTTCGGGTCTGACCAGGGCTCACAGGGAGACCTCCCGGGGATTGTCGCCGGCATCAAATCGCTGCATCTCAACCTAGTTTCGGAGCTCAATGTCTCCCCGGACCAGCCGTCTTACCAGTCAGAGGTCGCGCGCGTCGTTGCCACCAACCCTCAGGTGATCTTCACGGAGACTGACCCCACCACTGCGGCGACGTTCTTCGGGGAGCTGACGCGTCAGCACACTGGCACCATTCATTTCATCGCGACACAAGCTGGGGTGCAGACAAGTTACATGGACCCGTTCCGATCGGGCGTCGGCGCCACGCAGTTCGCAAAGGAATACCTCACGGTCAGCAATGCTGCGGCCAAGCCCAACGCGTCGACGGCACAATTCGAGAAGTCGCTTCTCGGCACCAAAGCGCTGGGGCAAGTCCCCGACCCGTCGAAGTATCTCACGAGCCCCAACACGGCAAACGGGTATCAGACGGTGGTTCTGAGCGCGCTCGCAGCGACGGCAGCCAAATCCGTGACGGGCTCGGTCTTCAACAAGGAGATCATGTCCATCGCGAACCCCGGTGCGGGGAAGACGGTCGTCTATACGTACGCACAGGGAGTGAAACTCCTCAAGCAGGGCAAGTCGATCCGTTACATCGGTCCCGGCGGGCCATTTGACTTCAACACGTATCACAACTCGTACGGCGGCCAGGTCGTCGAGGGCGTCGACGCGCATGGCAACTACGTCGAGCGGGCATTCATCTCCGCACAAAAGATCCAGAGCAGCTGAGCAACGGCCCGGCGGTAAATCACCGTTCGCTCTGAGGTCGCGCCCACCGGGGTCTCAGAGAGGCGAGGCAGACCCCAAGGCTCTCATGGCACCGAGTAGTTGTCTCGTCCAGCCCACGACCATCCGGAGTGCGCAAGTTGCATCTACTGGTGACGAGCATCGGGTTCGGCATCGTCCAGGCGGCGATCCTCAGCATCGCAGCCATCGGTTTCTCGCTCCAGTTCGGCATGACCAACGTGCTGAACCTTGCCTATGGCTCCTTCATGACGGTCGGTGCGTTCACCGCTCTGCTCACCACCGAGCAGGGGCTGTCGATCTGGGTCGGAGTCGTGATCGGATCGATCGCCGTGGGATTGCTCTCCCTTCTGGTCGGGAGGGTGGTCATCCGCCGATTTGCCAGCCGAGGGGCGCGGTTGTTCGAGATGGCGATTGTGAGTGTCGCGATCGGCCTGATCATCGACTACATCATGGCAGCGATCACGCGCAGCGAGATATTCCAGTTCGTCTTCCCGTTGGGCGGGAATCACGATGTGGTGGGCATGATCTTTACGAGTACACAGCTGTATATCGTCGCCACGGCGCTCGCGACCGTCGCTGTCCTTGAGGTAATCCTCCATCGCACCAAACTGGGAATCGGGATTCGCGCCAGTGCTGCAAACGGCCAGCTGGCCCGGGCCTCTGGGATCCCTACGGAGCGCGTGGTTCGCCTGACTTGGTTCGTATCGGGAATGCTCTGCGGCCTCGGCGGGGCCCTGTTGTCCGTCAGCTATCTGAGTGTGTCGTTCGTGACGGGGACGAACTTCCTGCCCTACATCCTCGCGGCCGTCGTGGTCGCGGGGATCGGTGCCATCGGCTACGCGGCGCTGGCCTCGCTCGTGCTCGCCCTCGTCATTCAGATCGCCGGCTCGTTCGGCGCGGGATCGTTCAACGTTGCCATCGCGGTCGGCGTGCTGCTGCTGATGCTCCTGGTGCGTCCGCGAGGCTTCTTCGGAGAGCTCTGGGAGAAATCGGAAGCGATGGGCTAGTGGGCTAATGAACTTTTACCTCTCCCTCACTGCGGTGTACTTCGTCGTCTACGCCATGGGCGCACTGGCGCTCAATCTGCAGTTCGGCCTCGGCGGCATCGTCAATTTTGGCTTCATCATTTTCGAGTCGGCAGGCGCCTATGCGGCCGCACTCACCAGCGTGGGTTCGTCAGCGACGGGAGTCGCCCAGAGCGAGACATATTTCTGGGGAACGAGCCTCCCGTTTCCGTTGCCCCTCATCGTTGCCGTGCTCGTAGGCGGTCTCCTTGCGGCAGTCATCGGGCCGGCAACCATGCGGAAGATGCGCCGCGACTACCAGGCGGCGGCGATGCTCGCGATCGCCATCATCGCCAACCAGCTGGTAGGGAACACAAGCTCGTTCCTGAACGGAGGGAACGGCATCGCGAACATCCCTGCGCCGCTTCGATCGGTGTTCGGCTCTTCCGTGGCCGCCTACGACTGGGCCTATGTCGCATGGTCATTTCTCCTCGGCGGTGGAGTGTTCCTCCTCTGTCGCTGGATCAGCATCTCGCCGTTCGGTCGCGCGGTTCGGCTCCTGCGGGACGACGAGGAGGCCGCGGCGTCGTTAGGGATCAACGCCTGGTCAGTTCGGATGCGCCTCTTCGTCGTCGGCGGCATGATCGCCGGCCTGACGGGCGGGCTCCTCGTCGAGTTCATCGGTGCGTGGTCGCCGTCTGCCTGGAACTATCAGGAGACCTTCGTCCTCCTCCAGGCAGTGATCCTTGGCGGTGTCGGCAGCGAGTACGGCGCGGTCTTCGGCGCCTTGATCGTGGGCGTGATCCTGCTCCAACTGCCGTCCTTCCTACCGGCAATCGGCTATCCGGGACTGATTGACTCGCTGCAGTGGATCCTCATCGGGGTCGTCTACCTGGCGGTGCTGTGGTTCCTGCCGCAAGGCACGTTCCGGGAGCGTGCATCGCTTCGACTTGGTGGGCGGGCTCCACCTGAGAAGGTGGGTCCGCTCGGCCAGGAGTCCATCCGAATAACCGGGCCATCCGGTGCGACGACGAACGAGGGCCCCGCTCAGTGACCGGCATTCTTGGTGTGGGCTCGGCCTCCCTGACGGAGGGAGGGGCGACGCCGGGGACACCGCTGTCGGGGACAGAGATTGTCGTGCACTACGGCGGCGTCGTTGCCGTCAACGGCGTAACGGTCCGCGCCGCCGCTGGCGCGGTAACGGGGATCATCGGGCCGAACGGCGCCGGGAAGAGCTCATTGATTGCGGTGCTGGCGGGCGCGCAACGCCCCGCCAGCGGGCGCGTCCTGCTGGGGGAGAGGGACATCACCCACCTGCGACCGCACCAACGCTCTGAGTTGGGCCTCCTTAGGACCTTTCAGACGGCCAGAATCTTTTCGCGACTGAGCGTGCTCGAGAACGTGATCGCTGGGACCAAGTCGCCGAGCGCCGAGGGCCTGGTGTCGGCGCTACTCACCCGAAGGAAGTGGCGATCTCATGAGCGCGCCTCGACGGAACGAGCTCTCGGGTTGCTTGCCGAGTTCGGGATGCTCGACCAGGCCGAGCGGCGGTGCGGTGAGCTGAGCGGCGGCCAGCGAAGGATCGTTGAATACCTCAGGGTCCTGATGGCGCGGCCGAGCGTCATCTTGCTCGACGAACCGACCGTCGGAATGGCCCCGTGGCTGGTGGCTCGACTAGCCGACGATCTGGCGACGCTGCGCTCCAGCGGCGTATGTGTCGTGCTTGTTGGCCACGAGATGGGCTTTATCCGACAGGTCTGTGATGTCGTGATCGTGATGGCGAATGGCGAGGCGATCGCCGAAGGTTCCTTCGACGAGGTCGCCGAGAACGACCTCGTTCGCCAGGCATATCTCGGACGGCGGGCGGGGCCTCCGTCGTGAAACCCGAATCGTCCGAGGGCACCTCAACCGAGCGCCTGCACGTGGCTGGCATCGCGGCCGGCTATCGGGAGCCGGTTGTCGTAGGGGTCGAATTTTCGGCCGGTGCTGGTGAAATTCTCGCCGTCGTGGGGGTGAACGGCGCAGGCAAGAGCACCATCTTGAAAGCGATCATGGGCGACGCCCGCGTCTTCGCGGGGAAGGTTTTCCATCAGGGCGAAGACGTCACCGGCTGCAGCGCAGACATACTCGCCCAGCGCGGCGTGGGTTATGTTCCGCAGCTAAATGATGTGTTCCCGGGGCTTTCGGTGATTGAAAACCTGAGAATGGGAGGTTACCTACTCCCACGTCACATGACCGCCGAGCGCATCGAAGCCTGTCTCGAGCGGTTTCCGCAACTGAAGTCCAAGCGTGGATCCTCTGGGCACAAGCTGAGCGGTGGCGAGCGGAAGCAGCTCGCGCTCGGCCGAGCGCTGATGACCGAGCCGACGCTGCTCTTGCTCGATGAGCCGACCTCCAACCTGTCGCCAAACCTCGTGGATGAACTGCTCTTCGAAACGGTCCCGCAGCTCGCAAGCGAAGGGCGCACCATCGTCATCGTCGAGCAGAGCGTGGAAGCGGCGCTCAGTGTGGCCGACACTGCGTGCCTCATCGGTGGGGGCCGCATGCTCCGGGCCGGCGATGCGAAACACATGCTCGAGCTGGTGCGAACGCACGGCCTGCTCGCCGAATCGGTCGGCGTCGATCCCATGATCTCCGATGAGCCCCTCGAGGGCGGTACCCCGTAAGCGCGCTTGGTGGAGGTTGGTCCAGCGACCGAATCCCGCGTGCCGGCCGTCGGGTTCGGTGGGATTCGGGTTCACGCGGCCAGTGGGAGCGGCGTTGCGGTGACAGGCTGAGCGAGCCGTGCGGGCCTCCGTGGTGGAAGGGGATGCGCAACCACCGAAAGTCCTGCGGCGCCGGCGTCGCGGACACCCCGAAACCGCTCCTCACCCACTCCATGGAGTTTCTCAAGCGAAGGGGTAAGGTGGCTCGACGCTGGCACGACGCGCGAGCTACCCGGCCCCGGCCGCCCCGCAACGAGCGGGTGCGGAGGAGCCCCGACGCCCGCTCGTAGCGCCTCGGTCCTGGAGATCCAATCGAGGAAAGCGAGGCGCGGATGACCAGTGCCTACGAAGAAAAGGTGATTCCGGCACAGGAGCTCCTCGACGTCGCGCGGGCGGCAGCGAGCACCCCCGAGCGGCAGCGGACCTTCGTCCGGGAGCTCTCGGGCAAGTACTCCGACATCTACAAGAAGCTGATCGACGCGCCGCGCGTCATCCCGGCGAGCAGCAAACCCTGGGCCGGCGGCCCCCAGATGTACGGCAAGACCCTCATCGACCCGGACTCGGTCGACTTCACCCAGCTCTTCCACTGCCACTTCGAGCTGCTCGCGCCGGGCGCGAAGAGCCAGAAGCACGGCCACATGAACACCGCGGCCTTCTACATCCTCGAGGGCGACGGCTACGACGTCCACGACGGGAAGAAGTACCCCTGGCAGGCGGGCGACGTGTGCATCGTCGAGCCGGGCTGCGTGCACCAGCACTTCAACGCCGACGACGCCAACCCGGCGAAGATGCTGATCATGAAGTCCAAGCCGGTGTACCTCTTCGCCAACCTCGGCTTCCAGGGCTTCGTCGAGCGCGCCCCGAAGGAGCCGCTCCCCGGTTTCGAGGACTGGCTGCCCCAGGAAGTGATCGACCAGGGCGGGCCCGTGGACCACGGCTACTCGGGCGGCTGATCGCCACCGACGCAGCGATCAGGGGGCCGGGCAGCCCGGAAGGACTCGCGAAAGGGAATGCCGTGAAAGAAGGGGATCGATTCGACGGGACCGGACGCCAGGGGAGCGTCCACTATCAGCGGGCGCTCGCCGAGGCCGAGCTGATGAAGGTGCAGCGCCCGTCGTTGCAGAGCATCGTGCGCCCGGAGGACCAGGAGTGGGAGGACAGCCCGCAGGGCCGCCTCAAGCACCTGATCAACGACCACATGGGGACGACCGAGTACGCGCTCGACATGTACATCCAGGTGATCGAGCCCGGGGAGCACTCCGGCAAGCACCGTCACTTCTCCGAGGAGGTGATCTACGTGCTCGAAGGGGAGGGCTACGACCTGCACTGGGACCCCTCCTTCACCGTCGACGTGGACTACACCTGGAGCTGGGCGGACGAGCCGAAGAAGCTCGAGTGGAAAGCGGACGACTTCATCTGGATCCCGCCGTACGTGAACCACCAGCACTTCGCGGGGCCGAACGGGCGGGTGCGCTTCATCACCGCGACCGCGCGCTTCATCAAGGCCCTCGGCTTCGACGGACTGGAGCAGATCGAGTCCGTCTGAACGAGCCTTTCGACAAAGATGCGCGCGTCCGGACCGCGACATGTGGGTGAAGCGTCCGCGCGCTAGTCGTGAAGTGCCTGTCACAACTTTCACGCGATATCTGACCATTCACGCAGTGCCACCAGATGGTGGCCGAGATGCTCGACCTCGGCGGCCTCGACATGCTGCGTCACGGCAACCGCTTCCCCCGCGAGCTCTCCGGTGGGCAGTGCCAGCGGGTCGCGATCGCGCGGGTCCTCGTCGCCTCGCCGGCCATCGTGATCTGCGACGAGCCGGTGACGGCGCTCGATGTCTCGATCCAGGCGCAGATCCTCAACCTGCTCGCGGAGCTGCGGGAGCGGCTGCATCTCACCTACCTGTTGATCGCGCACGACCTGATGGTCGTGAAGACGCTCTCCCAGCGGGTGGGGACGATGTACCTCGGGCGGCTCTGCGAGGTCGCGCCGACCGCGACGATGTTCGAACGCTCCGCGCACCCCTACACCGCAGCGCTCCTCTCGGCGATCCCGCCGCGGCCGGGGATACCGACGACCGTCGGCCGCATCCGGCTGCAGGGGGAGCCCCCCTCACCGCTCGACCCGCCGAGCGGCTGCCGCTTCCGGACCCGCTGCCCGCTCGCCGCGCCGGTCTGCGCCGAGGTGACGCCCGCGCTCACCGACGTGGGGGAGGGGCACTCCGTGGCCTGTCACTTCCCCTTCGCGATCAACGAGCACGCGAAGGTGGCTCCGGCGCCCGCGGCGAGGAGCTGAGCGCCCCGCCCGCGGGCGCGCCCGGCTTCAGCCGCCGGTGAGGGCGCGCCAGAGCTTCGCGTACATCTCCTCCATGTCGTGGATGCCGTTCCAGCGGCTCCCGACCGCCGAGTGCGGGGTGAGCAGCACGTTCGGCCGGCCGAGCAGGGCATCGTCGGGGGCAGCCGGCTCCTCGTAGCCGACGTCGAGGGCGAAGCCCCCGAGGTGGCCGGAGTCGAGCGCCTCGAGCAGGGCGACGCGGTCGACGAGTTCGGCCCGCGCCACGTTCACGAGGACCGCGCCCGGCTTCATCGACGCGAGCGCGCGGGCGCCGATGAAGCCGCGCGTCGCAGGCGTGAGGGGGAGGTTCAGCGAGACGTAGTCCGCCGTCGGGAGGATCTCCTCGAGCGAGCCGTAGCTCGCGTGCAACGCCCACTCCTCGACGGCCTCCACGCGGTGGCGCTGGAAGTAGCGCACCCGCATCTCGAAGGCCGCCGCCCGGCGGGCGATCTCGCGGCCGATCTCGCCGAGGCCGACGATCGCGAGGGTGGCGCCGGCGAGGGTGCCGAGGCCGGGGATGCGGGCGAAGTTCGAGTTGCCGGTGTAGCGGCGGTCAAAGGGCGTCGGGTCGAAGCCCGCCGCGACGAGGCCCGCGGCGGTGACCACCCCACCGACCTCGGGGAGTCGCTTCGCGAGGGCGAGCATGAACGCCATCGCGTGCTCGGCGACAGCGACGTTCACGTGACGGCGCTGCACCTCGACGCGCACGCCGGCGCGCTGGCAGGCGACGAGGTCGACGTTGCTCGGCAGCGCGCCGAACTTGAGGACCGCCCGCAGCCGCGGCGCGACGGCGAGCTCGGCTTCCCCGACGAGGAGGCTCTCGACGACGATGGCGTCGGCGCGGGGGACCTTTTCTGCGAAGTCCTCCTGCCCCAAGGCGAAGAGCACCTCGGCGGGGAACAGGCCCGACAGGCGCGCCCGCAGGCCGTCGCGCCAGGCGAGGAAGTCGCGCACGTCGTGGCGGTACCACTCGACGACCGCGGCCTCGTGCTCGGCGCTCGTCGCCGGGTCGAGGATCACCGGCACCGTGCGCAGGATCGGGTCTTCCTCGACGACGATGCAGACGCTCACCGGTCTCCCCCCTGGCCTCGGGGGAGATCGTGCCCCGTGACGGTGGTCACGTGCGAGCCGGTGCCGCTTTGGAACGCCTCGGTAGGCTGGCCGTACTGCGCAGGCTACGACCCGAACCGTCGCGAGCGTGTCCGCCAGCGGGGAGGAAACACGTGACCGACGAGAACTGCGCTGAGGTCCTCGCACGCTCGCTCGTGACGGCGGGGGTGACGACGATGTTCGGTTACCCCGGGGACCCGACCATCGAGCTCATGGAACAGGCGCGCCGGCAGGGGATCGACGTCGTGCTCGCCCGCCGAGAGGGGACAGCGGCCTTCATGGCCGAGGGTCAGGCCGCGCTCACCGGCTCCCTCGGCGTCGCCTTCTCAACGCTCGGGCCGGGCTCGACGGCGCTCGTGAACGGGGTCGCCGCCGCGCAGCTCGACCGCGTCCCGATGCTCGCCCTCTCCGGTCAGATCGAGAGCGGCAGTGAGCAGTTCTTCACCCACCAGGTCGTCGATCACAAACTGCTCTTCTCGCCGATCACGAAGTGGTCGGGGCGTCTCGAGCCGCGCTCGGCGGCGACGGTGATCCGCAAGGCGATCCGCACCGCGACGGCCGAGCGGCCGGGCGCCGTCCACCTCACCTGCCCGAACGACTCCCTGACGGCCACCGCCCTCGACGGCGAGGTGCTGGCGGTCCCCCTCGGACGTGAGCGCCAGGCGACGGTCGTCGTCGAGCGCGCCGCAGGCGCGGCAGGCCCCCTCGAGCTCCTCGGAGGGGCGCGCCGCCCGATCGTGCTCGCCGGCATCTCCGCAGCCCGCGCCGAGGCGTCCGCGTCGCTCGTCGCCTTCGCCGAGGCGCTCGGCGCGCCCGTCGTGGTCGCGCCGATGGCCAAGGGCGTCTTTCCCGAGAGCCACCCGCTCTTCGCTGGCGTCAGCGACGTCGCCTGCAACAAGGTCGTGAAGGAGTTCATGGACGGTGCCGACCTGATCGTGGCCGTCGGCTTCGACCCGGTCGAGCTCGTGAAGCCCTGGACCTTCAAGGCGCCGGTGCTGCACCTCGACTCGACCCCGAACACCGATCAGATCTACGCCGCCCCCTGCGAGGTGACCGGCGACATCGCCGCGGTGCTCGACTGGTTGACGGCGGGTTGGCGCGGCGAGCCGCGCTGGAGCGACGGGGAGGTAGCGGCGCACCGCGAGCGCCTGCGGGCCGCGTACTACGCGGGGCGCACCAGTGGTCGCCTCAACCCGAGCGACGTCGTCGACCTCGTGCAGTCCGCCCTGCCGGCCGACACCGTGGTCACGACCGACGTCGGCTCGCACAAGTTCCTCGTCGCGCAGGGTTGGCGCACCGAGCGGCCGCGTTCGGTGCTCATGTCGAACGGCCTCTCGGCGATGGGCTTCGGCCTCCCGGCCGCGATCGCGGCGGCGATGACGGTGCCCGGGCACCAGGTCGTGGCGATGATCGGCGACGGCGGCTTCGCGATGACGGCCACCGAGCTGCGCCTCGCCGCCCGCCTCGGCCTCGGCCTCGTCTGCGTGGTCTTCACGGACGGGAGCCTCAACCGCATCGAGCTGAAGCAGATGGCGATCGGCTACCCGAGCACCGCGACCCAGCTCGAGGAGATGGACCTCGTCGCGCTCGCGGGTGGCCTCGCCTGCGACGGCGTGCGGGTCGACTCCGAGGGCGACCTCGAGAAGGTCCTCGGCGACCTCGGGGGGCTGACGCGCCCCCTCATCATCGAGGCCCAGATCGACCCCGCGCAGTACCTCGCGCAGTTTTGATCTGTCGCTCGAGTCGTTCCCGTAGCGAAAACTGCCAGCGTGTCCGCGATGCTTGCGGCGCCGCCGTTGCCCGTCTCGCCCGAGCCGCTGAGCGAGGTCCAACGCCTCGACCGCTCGACGTCGACTCCGCGCCGCGCAGGTCCTCCAGCGGCGCCACTCGAGGTTCACCAGGCATGCCGTCGCCGCCCCAAAGCAGAGCCTGGGCGAGTCGGGAGCGACGAACCGCACACGGTTAGGCAAGTTCATTTAGAATCTCCACGAATCATCACCTCGCGTGGTTGAACTGACGATGATCTCCTTCGGGAGGTTGACGACCGGGGTGGTGGACCCCGGGGCGATCACCCCAACACCGAGCTCTTCGAAGAGTCCGCCAGTACTCGGGCGGAGCGAAAGGAAGATCCATGAAGGACGGTTTCAAGGTCTTCGACGCGGACACCCACTGCTCGCTTCCGGCCGAGCAGCTCGAGCCGTACCTCTCACCGCGGGTGCGCGAGCTCGTGCCCGACCTCGACGGCCACCTCCGTGAGGTGAAGATTGGCCACGCCGGTGAGGTCTTCGAGGCGCCATTCCGGCACCGCTACAGCTTCAGCCGCACCGTCGGTGGATGGGGTGGCAGCAAGCCGCGCGTCCTCGGCGAGGGCGAGCCCCGCGAGCAGGAGCGCCATTTCCAGACCTTCATGGGCTCGCGCTTCCCGAGCTTCGGCGGCAACGAGTGGGCGGACATCCGCATCAAGGACATGGACGAGGAGGGTGTCGACGTCCACATGATGGTCGGCAACGGGGCAAACAACGCGGAGAACCCTGAGGTCGAGATGGAGTTCATCCGCGCCAACCACCGCTGCCTGAACGACATGTGCGGCCAGTACCCGAACCGCCTGAAGACGATGATCGTCGTCACCGCCCGCTCCATTAAGGAGTCAGTCGAAGAGATCGAGAAGTGGGGCGACGCGCCCTGGGCGGTGGCGATCCAGCCGCACATGCCGCTCGACTACCCGATCGACCACCCCGACATGGAGCCGCTGTGGAAGGCCGCCGAGGAGGCAGGCCTCGCCGTCGTGCACCACAGCTTCGCGACGGGCTACCCGGGCTACCGGGACCTGTGGGAGAGCCCCTTCATCGGCCGCAGCGCGAGCCACCCGTGGGCGGCGATGCGCTTCGTCGCCGCCGTGACGGGCTCGGGGATGATGGACCGCTACCCGAACCTCAACTTCGCGATCCTCGAGTCCGGCTTCGGTTGGCTCCCCTTCTGGAGCAAGCGCCTCGACGACCAGATGATCTACGTCGGCTACGTGAACGAGCAGCTGAAGATGAAGCCCAGCGAGTACCTGACGAGCGGTCGCTTCTTCGCGAGCATCGAGATGCACGAGGGCCCCGAGATGGCCAAGCACGTCATCGACCAGCTGGGCGAAGACGTGCTAATGCTCGGCACCGACTACCCGCACGCCGAATCCCGCTTCCCGGAGTCGACCTCGATCGTCCTCGGCTGGCAGGAGCAGGGCATCGCGGGCCCCGCGATGCGCAAGCTGATGTGGGACAACGCGGTCCGCTGCTTCGGCGAGCCGTGACCCGAGCGCGGTAGACGAACAGCCGGTGTCCGGCACCCATGCTGTTCGCTTGCCCGGGTGCGGGCCCCGCAGTTGAGGCAAGATCAGTCGTCGCAAAGGAGCGCGCACATGGCAGATTCCCCGGATCGCAAAGAGCTCATCGAGAAGGTCGCCCGCTCGTGCCGGATCCTCGGCAAGCTGGAGCTCACCCACGCCGCCCTCGGCCATGTGAGCTACCGGATGAGCGAGGACACCCTGCTTATCAAGGGCAAGGGACCCGACGAGGTCGGCCTCCGCTACACCACACCGGACGACGTCATCGAGGTCAACTTCAACGGCGACAAGGTCGCCGGGCCCGACGGCCTGCAACCGCCCTCGGAGAGCTTCATCCACATCTGGCTGATGAAGAAGAACCCGGACGTGAAATCCGTCATCCATGTGCACCCCGAGCACGCGGTGCTGCTCACGATCTGTGAAAAGGAGATCTTTCCGATCTACGCCGCCTATGGCTCAGGGGCGCGCCTCGCAATTGACGGCGTGCGCACCTACCAGCGGAGCATCACGATCTCCAACGACGCGCTCGGCGAGGACTTTGCGAGCTTCATGGGCGCCAGCAAGGTGGCACTGATGCGCGGTCACGGCGTGAGCGTCGTTGGCGACGGCGTGGAGGACGCAACGGTTCGCACCCTTGCGCTCAACGAACTCGTGACGATGATGTACAAGGCCTACCTGCTCGGTGACCCGCAGCCGATCCCCGCGCAGGACCTCGCGCTGATGAAGGAGCGCCAGAACGACACCGGCCCGCGCACGCGGGGTTCCGCGGGTGGCGAGGCGGGCATGCTCGCAGCGTTTCGCTACTACCGCAGCCTCGCCGGCGAGGATCTGGACTAGTTTTTGCGGATCACGAATTAAGTCCTGGCGTGGGAGCGAGAGGAAAAAAGCATCCCGGTAGACGGAGTCTCGCCACAGTTTCCGGACGGCCGAAGTTGGTCAGCTGAGTTGTAGGCCCGGTAATTGCGGTACCCGTGTATCGCGTTTGGAGCGCCAACGGTCACTCAACGGTGTCGCCACCGAGTGGGAGGAGAGCAATGGTCACGGCTTCAGAGAACGAGCGCCTCACACGTGTCGGCGCGGGGACACCGCTCGGCGAATTGATGCGGCGGTACTGGCAGCCCATCGCTCCCACGGCGATGCTCGACGATGACCCGGTGCGTAAGGTAAAGCTGCTCGGCGAGGAGCTTGTGCTCTACCGCGACCGCTCGGGCACGTTCGGGCTCATTAAGCCGCGGTGTGGGCACCGTCTTGTCCACATGCGCTTCGGAATTCCCGAGGAACATGGTCTCCGGTGTCCCTACCACGGCTGGTGCTATGACGAGTCCGGCCAATGCACGGAGACGCCACTTGAATCGCCGGGTAGCCGCCTCAAGGAACGGGTGAACATCGGTGGTTACCCAGTGCAAGAGCTCGGCGGACTGATTTTCGCATACCTCGGGCCGCTCCCGGCGCCGGTGCTCCCACGGTGGGACTTCCTTGTGTGGCCGAACGCAATCCGTCAGATCGGCCTCACGATCATCCCGTGCAACTGGCTGCAGTGTCACGAGAACTCCGCCGACCCCTACCACAATCCCTATCTACACGGCCATTTCTTCAAGTACATTCTTGAGCGCGAAGGAGCGCTTGAGGGCCGAGCACAGGACAGCGCTACACATCGTGCATACACGAGCATCCGTGGGGTCGAGGGCCATGATCACGTCGTGGTAGAGCGAGACCGTTACGGGTTTCGAAAGGGGATCCAGTTCACCGTGGAGAAGGGCGCGGAGAGCGATCGGGTCCAGTGGTTTCCTTACAACATCTTCCCTCACTACTCGCGCGGAGCTGGCGGTCTACGCACTCAAGTGAATATGCGAATTCCGCTCGACGACGAGCGGACCTACCACATTTCCTATGTGCTGTACCACGCGCCGGGAGTGCAGGCCCCGGTGCAGGACACCGTGCCGTATTATTGGCATCCGATCCACGACGAACACGGTAAGCCTGTGCTGGACTACGTCCTCGCTCAGGACATTGCGGCATGGTGGTCGCAGGGGCCGATCACTGATCGATCAAGAGAGAATCTTGGCGCGACCGACCTCGCGATCATCGAGTTTCGACGCCTCATCTCTGAGCAGATCGAGGCAGTGGAGCAAGGGCGCGATCCGCTCAACGTTTTTCGTGACGCCTCGAGTGTTCCGGACTGCATAGAGCTCGAGCCGCGCATCGGCTCCGCGAACGCGCCTCGCAACTCGCAGGTTGCCGGCTACCGGAACCAGTTTCACAGGGGGTACTACCGTGACGACGTGGATCGCTACGGCCCCGCGACCGAGCTCGCCTCACAGCTGATGCGTGCCGCGGAGGGATCACCCGTGCCCGCGACGCCCTGAGGCCCGTCCCCGAGCGGTGCGCTTCGCCCCGGACGGGGTCGGTGGCTTGCAATACGGTTGTCCTTCGATAAGGCTGCGATATTGTAACGATCTACCTACGATGTATCACTTCAAGGAGGGGGTTGCTGGTGTTCTCACGGCAGAGGAAGGATTCAAGCGGCGGGCCGCGCCTGCGGCGACAGGCCGTCATGGCACTCGGGGTTGGTGCTATGGCCGCCGCGATGCTCGCTGCGCCAATCGGCGCCGGCGCATCGGTGAGGCATTCGAAGCTGACGCCGCTACAGCAGGGAATGAAGTTCTACAAGGGCAAGACCATCACCTTGATCGAGCCCGGATCGACCGGGGGACCGTTCGACCTGTATGCCCGGGCCCTCGCTCCGTACCTCGGTGCCTACCTCCACGCGACGGTGAACGTCGAAGACATCACGACCGGCAACACGATCACCGGTCAGGACGCGATGGCTGCCGCTAAGCCTGACGGTCTGACGATCGGTATGCTCAACGTGCTGAATGACATCTCTCTGTCGGTCACCCACACCGCCGGTCTGAACTTCAACCCGGCACGACTAGCGTTTATCGCCCAAGCGGGGCAGAGCACGTCGGTCCTCGTCGCGAACCCGAGCTCGTCATTCAAGACCTTTTCCCAGGTGAAGAGCTCCGGTTCTCCGGTTTCGATCCTGACGGAGAACTCGGGGACCGACAACCTGATTCTCAGGGTCTGGATGGGCGTGCTCGGCGTGAAGACGAACTTTGTCTCGGGCTACATCAAGCTGACCGACCTTGTGCAGGGCTTCCTCCGCGGTGACGCGCCGGTTTCGCTGATCTCGCTGAGCAACTCGGGGGCGCTCATCGCCGCGCAGAAGGCGGTCCCGCTGGCTGTGACCGTCCAGCCGGCACCCGGCACCTTGTACCGAAGCAGCCTCACGCACTTGCCGACGTTGGCGTCGCTGCTCGCGCAGTATCCAGCGAAGAGCAAGCTGGCCACGTCACAGTACGACGCGATGCTCGCGATGAGCAAGGCGGGCGGCACTCCGCTCGTCACTCAGACCCGCGTGCCCAACGCCGAGGTTGTCGCCCTGCGGGCAGCCGCCAAGTTCACGTTCAAGGCGGGCGGCTTCAAGGCGCAGATGTTGAAGGACGGTCTGAACCCGACGTACAACGACCCGGTAACGGCGAAGCAGGCGTACATCACGAGCCTCGCCAAGGGCTCGACCATCGCGTGCTTCATCACGGCTAGCTGCTAGGTGCTGCAGAATCACGGGAGCTGAAGCCCCCGAGCACTGAGATGGAGGGCCGGAGCACCGCGTGATCGTGGTGTCCCGGCCCTCCGCATCTGTTACAACGCCGCTCAGCACGCTGCATCTCGTGGCACGCTGCAGGAACCGGTGATTAACTTGCATGGGCAATCGCCCAAGACCCGTCCCAGCTGAGCTGAGCTGGATTAGGGCCGTGTTCGAGCATCTGGGGAAGGCGTCTGCGGTATTCGCCGTCCCGACGTCAGGGCAAAGGGGATCCGAATCAACGTGCTGCACAACCTGATTAACGGTCTCACGGCGCTCGGAACCGGGCCCGGCGTTGCCTATCTCGTCGCCGGATCCCTGCTGGGCATGTTCCTCGGAGTCATTCCCGGTCTCGGCGGTCCCGTCGTCCTGAGCATCGTACTCGCGTTCATTTATCACATCGACCTCACGGGGACGCTCTCGCTGTTCCTGGCCACACAGGCTGGAAGTTACTTCAGCGCCTCAATTACCTCGATCCTGCTCAACACGCCCGCGCACCCAGAGGCTTTCGCCGTAACGTTCGACGGCTTTCCCATGGCTCAGCGGGGGGAGGCCGGCCGTGCTCTCGGAATCTCGGCGACCTCCACCTGCATCGGAGGGTTGATCGGTTGTGCGGTCCTTGTCGGCTTCATTCCTATTATCGACCAACTTCCGCTGCTCTTTCATCCGCCTGAGTACGTCGCACTGATCTCGATAGCACTGCTGCTCGTCGGGACCCTAGGTACCGACGCGGCGAGTAAGGCGCTGATCTCGGCCGGTATCGGGCTCTTACTCTCGACGATTGGCCCCGATCCTGTAACCGGCATTAATCGCTACACCTTCGGAATGGTCGGCCTATTTGGTGGCGTCGCCCTTGTCGCACTCTTTCTCGGACTGTTCGCAATTCCGCAGATGATGCTCGTTTTCGGAACTGCGACGACGATCGCCCGCCAGGACATGATGGGTCAGGAGATTGACAGTGCTGCGCCCGTCGAGCTGACGAAGGGGTTTGGCAAACAGGTGGTCCAGGGGATCATCGAGACGTTGCACCACCGTCTCGCGTTGCTTCGCGCGGCACTGATCGGGGTCATTACCGGCATCATTCCCGGGATCGGAGGCTTCGCAGCGAACTTCATGTCGTACGGCATTGCCCAGCAATCGAGTAAGAAGCGGGAGCTTTTCGGGACCGGCATTCCTGAGGGCATTATCGCGCCAGAAGGGTCCTCGCTCGCCAAGGAAGCGGGCGGGATGGTGCCGGTCCTCGGTCTGGGGATACCTGGCGGAGTGGGGAATGCGCTCTTTCTCGCCGCGCTGACCATCAAAGGGGTGAAGGTCGGGTACGGCTTCACCGCGAGCTATCCCACCCTCGCGTACGAGACCGTGTGGGTGATCGCCCTTGGCGGTCTCATCGGAACGATCGCGGGAGTGCTCACCGCGCCGCAGCTCGCGAAGGTGACCCGGGTCCCCGGTCCGGCACTAGTGCCGTTCATCATGTCGATCGCGATCGTCGGCGTTTATGTGGCCGACGTCTCGTTTTTCTCGGTGATGGAGGTGATGGTGTTCGCCGTCATCGGCTTCGGTCTACGGCGGCTCCGCTATTCGCTCGCCGCCTTCGGCATCGGTCTCATTCTCGGCCCCAGCCTCGAGACGAATGTCTACCTAACCCACAAGGTCTTTCCGGGGGCGCACTTCCTTGAGCGGCCCTTCGCCGATGTGTTGTTCGCGATCGGCATCGGCGTGCTCGCGCTGAAGACCGTGCAGCTACGACGAGAGGCCAAGCGGGCTGATCAGCCGTTCGACGAAGACGATGTGCTCTTGCGTGCAGAGGAGCTCCGCCGGCGGGAGCGCAGGCGTCACCCCTACCCGTTGCTCGCACTGATCGCGACGAGTGCGATTCTCGTTGTCACCGTCACCGCCGTCGTCTACGCCGCGCTGCAGTACAACCTCACGACGGCGCTGATGCCAGAAATCGGCGGCGGCGCGGCCGCGCTCGCAGCTCTCTGGCGGATGCCGTTCGAAATCCACGCCTACGTCCGTTATCGGCGCGACCGCCGCGGCTCGTTCGAGGTACTAAGCGATCGCTCTCTCCCCGCACCGGTGGCCCTCGTCGGCGCTGCAGCTGCGGAGCACTCAACTGCTGCCGACATCATCGAGGCGATGGGTCCTGCGCCCGCAAGCATCGGCAGCGCGAGCGAGTTTGAACCGGTCCAGGACAAGAGCTGGGGAATTCACGGGCAGTACACCCGCGAGGTGGTGGCGTTCTTGTGGTTCGCGGTCCTCGTCGGGGCCTGCTGGCTGTTCGATTTCACGGTCGGAGTGCCGCTCTTTTGCCTCCTGTACGGCCTCGCCGCCACCCGCCGAATACTGCCCACATGGCCGGGTCGTGTGATCTTCGCGGTCGCCTCGGCGGCGACGATGGGCGGGACGACGTATGAGATTCAACATCTACTGCACGTGGCCTTCACGCCAGTCGTCCACTTCTAATGGCTCGTCGCTAGATTCGCCGGCATGACTGGACGCGTCGCCCTTGGTTGCGAGAACCGCCTGACCTCGCGCCTGGTGGTCGCCCGAACCGAGCCACCTGCTCGCAAACGTTGACCAACACGAAATGTGGGTCCTGCATCGGATGGCGCTTGGCGCACGTGAGCCCGGCACGTGATCGCCCTTGCGCGAAACGATCGCGGTGTTGTTGTCCCCACGACAGCGCAGGCGCCTCATTGCTTAGCCGCGGCGAGAGGGGCTCCCTCTGTGGAGTGAACCGGCTGGTCGCGCTACGATCGCCGGGTCCCAGACCTGCTCACAAGATCGTGCGTCGCTCCCCACAGGGCCGGGAATTGAGGCGTGGCTTGGAGGCACCGACCGATGCTCGGCTGCCCGGCCGCACACCCTTTCTTGCCGCTTCGGTGCCACTCGCTTGCCGAAGCCGTGAAGGGAGTCATCGAGTCGCTCGAGGCGCTCTCGCGAACCACACTCGGGGCGCCGCGCGCGTCTGGCGAACGCCAGGCGCGCTCGGTGCCGTTGGCGGCACGCCGATCCGCCGTCGAGTTGGGGACCGATGCCTAGCGCCAGCGCTGCTCGCTCGGGCACGCCGTTCCAGAGGCGCTTCGTGCGAAGCTCTCGGAAAAGGGGCTCTCTGCGATGGTGCGCGGCTCCGCACACCATCGGCTCCGGCCGTACTGGGACACGAAGACGAGGGTCACCGCAGGCGTGCTGCGCGGTCTCGTCCTGCTCGGGCAGATCGCGCCGGTGACGACACCGACGCCTTGAAAGGACTTCTTCCTTCTCTTGTAGGGGACCCGCGGCCACTCGCCTCACCAGAGGCGGTGGGTACCCGCCGACCGGCCGCTGAGGCGGCTTGCCCCCGCGGCGGCTCGCCATCCACCACACTGGGCGGCGATCGGTACTGAGTGCGTGAACGAGTCACAAGGATCGGCGCCGATCTGCCGTTAGTACCTTCGCGATGGGTGAGAGCCGGGACGAGACGAACCTCTTTGGCAGGAGCGAGATGAGTATCGACCGTACGAGGACAGGTCGCGCCGAGCGGCGCCGCGCGCCCCGCCCGTTGCCCGCCACCGAGGCCGCGACCGCGCCGATGACCAAGGCGACCCTCTCGGTGATCACCGGCGCCCTGCAACAGGTCTTCGCCTCCTCGCTCGGAGTGAGCGTGGCGAAGGGCTTCGACCCCGCCGCCCCGCCACTCACCTTCGCGTTCTTCCAGCGCCACGCCTACTTCTCCGCCGCGGCGGCCCGTTTCGGCGCGTACCAGGCCGTCGGCGTGACGACGATCGTCGGTTTCCCCGGCGAGGCGGTGCCCGAGGCGGGCATCGATCCCCTCGACCTCACCGGCCGCCCGGAGATCGACGACGCCTGGGTGCTCGGAGTCTTCGACGGCGCCCTCGCCGGCGTCGTCGTCGCCGTCGACGACAAGGGGCTGATGCCCGGCCCGACGCTCGAGGCCTCCCGGCGCTTCATCGTCCGCTGGACCGTCGACCCGGTCGAGGCGGTCGCCGCCGCCCGCCAGCTGCTGGCACCGATCCGCCCCCGCCTCGACCGGCGCACCCTCGCGCTCGCGGAGGGGGCGCTGCGGCGGTCGGAGGAGACCGACCCCGGCGAGGCGGCGCCGCACTACCTCTCGCTCCTACAGGCGCTCGCCCCGCTCGCCGCGCTCCCCACCGAGCTGCCGGGGCGCGACGACATCGCGGAGCGGGACCTCCTCACGGGTCTGCACAACCGCCGCTTCCTCGAGCACTACCTGCCGGAGGCGGGGGAGTCGGGGGCGACGGTGGCGGCGCTGCTCGTCGATGTCGACGACCTCGGCGCGCTGAACGAGCGCCTCGGGGTGGCGGCGGGTGACGCGGCCCTCGTCGCGGTGGCGGGTGTGCTCGCAGCCGAGCACCGAGCCGGTGATGTCCTCGTCCGTTACGGCGAGGACGAGTTCCTCCTCCTCGCGGGGGTGGACGGCCCCGACGGCGCGGTGGCGATCGCCGAGCGGATCGTCGTCGCGACCCGCGCCGCGCGCCTCGACTACCCCTTCGAGGCCGAGACGGTGACGGTCTCGGTGGGGGTGATCACCGCCGACCCCGCGGACCTCCCCTACGAGCGCCTGAACGACGCGCTCGGGCTCGCGAAGCTGCTCGGGAAGAACGTCGCCCGCCTCGCGGACTGAGCGGGCGCCCGCTCTGGGCCTCAGATGCGCAGGGCGCCGAGGGTGCGGCGCAGCGTCTGCAGTGCCACCGCCTCGATCTGGCAGACACGGGAGTTGCTCACGCCGAGCATCGCCCCGATCTGCTCCTGGGTGAGGCCCCCGAGGAGATGCAGTGAGACGACGGTCCGCTGCCGCTCGGGGAGGGCGAGGACCGCCTCGCGCAGCTGCGCGCGCTCCTCCTCGGCGAGGAGGTGCTGGTCGGGGGCGGAGTCGGGCGCCTCGACAGCCTCGGCGAAGGTGGCGACATCGCCGCGCCCGCCGTCGACGGGGGCGTCGAGCTGGGCGAGCTGCGCGCTCTGCACCTCGCGCAGGATCTGGTGGCCGCTCACGGGCTCGGCGCCCATCTCGGCGAGGACCTCGCGGCTCGCAGGGGTGCGGCCGAGCTCGGAGGAGAGCGCCTCGGCGGTCGAGCGGTAGGTGATCACCCGCCGGCGCACGGTGCGCGGCAGCCAGTCGAGGCGGCGCAGCTCGTCGAAGATCGCGCCACGGATGCGGCTCGTCGCGTAGCTCGGGAAGCGGTTGACGATCGAGCCCTCCTCGAAGCGCTCGATCGCCTCGACGAGGCCGAGGGTGGCGAAGCTCGCGAGGTCGTCGGAATCCCAGTGGAGGCGGATCGCGCTCGGCAGGCGGCCGACGGCCTGGCCCGTGAGGTGCTGGTAGCAGAGGAGGAGTTCGTTGCGCAGGCTGCGGTCGCGTTCGGCCCAGTAGCGCAGCCAGAGCGACTCCTCGTCGACTGCGGGGAGTGCCCTCGCGCCAGTGGCGCGTGTGCGGGATACCGGCAGGGTTGCGTGCTGGAGGGTCATCGACGTCGCTCTCTGGCCACCTGTGTTCTCCACCGGCGGGTCTCGGTCCCACCGGCGTGCGGGGTCGGGTTCTCCGCCAACCCTTTGCCGCCAGGAGCGCTACCGCACACGGCGCACTCCTGTGTTGTTCGGTCACCGTAGTGAACCAACTTCACTCTCGCAACCCCCAACTTCGCGTGCCCCAGCAGTGTGCAATGGGCAGCGGGTGTTGCAGTGCAGTTGCGGGATTGCGTGACCGCGTCGCGTGGCGCGCGACTCTCGGCGACCGCTGCCAATACCAGTGCTGAGCTGGCGGTCGCCCCGGCCGGGGGTGTTTGCTCGCGGTGGGGCGCGATCTTCGATACAGGCTGTGCGGGCCGCGCGATAAAGGCTGCCGGGCGAGGGTGCCGCGACCGCGGGGGAGCGCCGGCTAGGGCTTCTCGGTGGTCAACGCGGCGAGGTCCTCCGCGCTCCATTCGCCCGCCGCTGCGGCGTTCGCCGCCTGCATTTGCTCCCAGAGCTCGGCGCGATTCACCCGGATCTCCGGCGGCGCGCTCACCCCGATACGGGCGTCGACCGAGGAGACGTCGACGATCGAGAGGGTGATCGGCGCCCCGAGGCCCTGCGCGGTGAGCTCGAGGTAGAGGCGCTCCTTCTCGATCGAGGTGAGCGAGAAGTTGAGACCGGCGACCTCGATCGCCTCGCCCGGCCGGCGGGTGAGCGTGACCACCGCTTCGAGCTCCGGCTCCCCGTCGGCTGTGAGCTCGAGGGTCGTCAGCGGGCCACGGCGCGAAAGCGCCCGCACCCCGCGGAAGGAGAGCTCCGCCGCCTTCAGCGCGTTCGCCGGCACCGCGACCTCGACGCGGCCCGGCGTCGTGGCGGTCGTGAAGCACAGCCAGGCGACACCGCCGGTGACCTGGAGCAGCGTGAGGGTGAGGCCCCCGTCGATCACGATCGCCTCGTTCGGGCGCCGCCGCAGTACGAGCACCGCGCGCTCCCTCCTCGGTCGGGTCAAAAGCGGGGGACGACGGAGTGAATCTAGCGCCCACCGCCCTTCCGATCGGGTTCATCACTGCTCCTGCTCGGCCCGCGCCTCGGCGGCGAGGCGTGCGCGCGCCTCGGCGAGGGTGCCCAGGTGGCGAGCCATCTCCCGGCGCCTGGTCTCGCGCGCGTAGGTGTCGACGACGCGCTCGACGATCGCCCCCCCCGCCCAGCAGAGAGCGAGCGCGAGGGTGAGCCGGATGAGCAGTGCCGCCGCGCCCACCCCGCCGGCGAAGGCCTGCAGGAGCGTCGGGAGCGAGACGACGAGCGTCGCGATGAGGATCAGCTCGACGTTGCGGACGCCGGGCACGTCAGTCGCCCTCGCCCCTCACCCGGCGGTCGAGGGTCGCCTCGACGTGGCGGACCCAGCAGGCCGGGTCGGCCGGCTCACCGTCGAGGGAGCGCACCGGCAGCTCGGCGGCGAGGATCTCGGCGGGGGTCATCGTCTGGGAGAGGTGGTCGACGAGCAGCGCGTCCACACCACCGAGGCCGTCGGCGAGGTAGGCGACGTCGGCGGCCTTCCAGGCCGCCTCGGTGGCGAGGAGCGTCACCGAGGGGCGGAGCGCGCGCAGCATCGCCCGCCCGCGCGTCGCAGCCTCGAGCGAGGAGGGGAGCTCAACGGCGACGATGCCGACGCGGTCGCGGCGCCATCCGGGGGAGAGGGCGGCGGCCTGCTCGGGGCTCTCGACGTAGAGGTCGGGGGCGAGGCTGTCGCGCACCGCCTGCTCTTCCTCGCTGCGCTTCACCCGCCGGCTGTGGCGGCCGGCAGCCGCAGAGCACTCGGTCGTGCGCGCGAGGGCGATCTCGCCGTCACTGAGGCCGATCTCGCCGGCGATCCGCCGGGCGTGACCGAGCGCCGCCTCCTCGCTGCCGACCACGGCGATGAGGCTGCCGGGGACGTGGGGGAGGGGGCGCGGCGCCGGCAGGGTGCCGAAGACCTCCTCGACGCCGAAGCCGGTCGGCAGGCGCCCCGCGGCCGAGGCGAGGAGCTGGGTCGGGAAGGCGACGCTCGACAGGGCGGCGACGACGCGCCCGGAGCCGGCGCGCAGGCCGTCCGCGAGCAAGGGGCGGGGGACAGCGGCAGGGGGCGAGAGCCGCGGCGCCGGCGCTTTCTCGGGCGGTGCGGGCTCGCCCGTCGTGGGGAGCGCGGCGAGGCCGGCGGGAGCGCCGAGGTCGACGGGCTCATGAGCGGCGGCTTCGTCGGCCGTCGCCTCGTCGGTGGTGAGCTCCTCGGTGGGGGTGAAGACCCCACCGCTCAGCTCGTCGCGGCGCAGGCGGGCGACGAGGCTCTCGAAGGCGTCCCCACCGGTGGCGGCGCCGGGCGCCTCGGGGCCGATCGCCCCGGCGGCGCGCGCCAGCGCCTCCTCGAAGGTCGGGGCCGCGACGGGGCCGTGCGCGGTGGACGTCTCGAGCTCCGGGGCGCGCTCGGGGGCCACCGGGGCGGCGGGCGCGGCCGCCTCGTAGGACACGTCGGGGCTCTCCGCGAGCAGCCGTTCGAGCACCGTGTCGGCCGGCTCGGCCGCGGGCGAGGTGGCGCGCGCCGTCGGGCGGGGGCCACCCGGGCCGCGCTCGGCGGCGTGCACCTGTACGCGGTACGAGCGCTTCGCGAAGAAGCCGAACATCCCGCCCTCGCGGACCTCCTCGGGCTCGCTCAGCTGGACCTCTGGTCCGTAGGCCGAGCAGGCGTCGAGGATCACCGCCTCGGGCGTCGGACCTTCAAACACCAACCGTTGCGCTGGCATGCGCGACCCCAATCCGGTCCAGCTGGACCTGCTTGCCGAGTTCGGTCACTGCGAGGACGCCGAGGCGCGCGAGCGCCGGGGCGAGGAGGCGGGCGATCGAGGCGCGCAGCGGCGCGGCAACGACGAGGACCGGGTCGCGGCCCTGGCGCAGGCCCTCCTCGTAGATGCCGCGCACCTCGGCGATGAGGTACTCGGCGGCCGCCGGCTCCAAGGTGAGGAGCGTCCCGTTGTCGTTCGAGCGCAACCCGTTCAGCAGCCCCTGCTCGAAGACGGCGTCGAGGGTGATCACCGCGAGGCGCCCGTCACGGGCGCGGTCGGCGGTGATGCGCGCCCCGACGGCGGCGCGCGCCGCCTCGACGAGTGCCTCGTTGGTCTTGCTCCCGAGGCGGGCGCGGGCGGTCACCGCCTCGACGATCCGCACCACGTCGGTGATCGGCACCGCCTCCTCGATGAGTGAGACGAGCACGCGGTGCAGGTCCATCACCGAGACCTGGGCGAGCTTCATCTCTTCGATGACCGCCGGGTCGGTGGCCTTCATCGCGTCGAGGAGGACGTTCACCTGCTGGGAGGAGAGCAGGTCGGCGCCGTGCGCGTAGATGATCTCGGCGAGGTGGGTGATCATCGCCGAGGAGGGGTCGATGGGCGCGATCCCGAGGCCGAGGGCCTGCTCGCGCAGCTCGGCGGGGATCCACTTCGCCGGCAGCCGGAAGGCGGGCTCGATGACCGCCTCACCGGGGAGGCGGTCGATCCCGAGGCCGATCGCGAGGAGCCGGCCCGGGAAGACCTTGGCGCGGGCCACCTCGACGCCGTTCACCCGCACCGCGTAGGTGTCGGCGGGGAGCGCGACATTGTCGTGCATCCGCACCGTCGGGACGACGAGGCCGCGCTCGAGGGCGATCTTGCGGCGCAGCGCCCGCACGCGGTCGGGGAGGTCGCCGCCGTGGCTCTGGTCGGCGAGCGGGGTGAGGTTGGCGGCGAGCTCGAGCTCGAGGCGCTCGACGCGCATCTGCGCGGCGAGGGCGGCGGGGGTGTCGCCCGTCTCCTCGGCGGGCCCCTCGGCGGCGAGGGCGTCGGCGGCGGTGCGCGCCTCGGCGTTGCCACGGAGCTTCGCGGCGCCGACCCAGAGCACGATGCCGATCGCGATGAACGGCACGTGCGGCAGCCCCGGCACGAGGGCGAGGACGCCCATCGCAGCGCCCGCGATCTGCAACGCCCGGTGCTGCGCGTGGATCTGGCTGAGGATGTCGCCACCGAAGTCGGAGTCGTCGCTCTTGGCCCGCGTCACGATGAGGCCGGTCGAGATCGAGAGCAAAAGGGCGGGGATCTGCGAGACGAGGCCGTCACCGATCGACAGCACCGAGTAGGTGTGCACGGCGACCGACAGCGAGAGGTGGCGCTGCACGACGCCGATCATGAAGCCGCCGATGAGGTTGATCATCGTGATCACGACCGCTGCGATCGCGTCACCGCGCACGAACTTCGAGGCGCCATCCATGTTCCCGTAGAACTCGGAGTTCTGGTCGATGTCGCGGCGCCGGCGGCGCGCCTCGTCCTCGTCGATGAGGCCGCTGTTCAGCTCGCCGTCGATCGCCACGAGCTTGGGGGCCATCGCGTCGAGGGAGAAGCGGGCGGCCACCTCGGCGACGCGCCCCGCACCGCTCGTCACGACCACGAACTGGATGAGGATGAGGATGAGGAAGACGATCATGCCGACGATGATCTGGCCGCCGATGACGAAGTTCCCGAAGCTCTGGACGACCGCACCGGCGTAGCCGTGCAGCAGCACGAGGCGGGTGACGCTGACGTTCAGCGCGAGGCGAAACATCGTCGCCACCAGCAGGAGCGACGGGAAGACCGAGAAGTCACGGGCCTTCTCGACGTGCATCGTCGTCAAAAGGATGACGAGCGCGCCGGCGAGGTTGATCGAGATCAGGAGGTCGAGCAGGAACGACGGCAGCGGAACGACGAGCATGATGACGATCACCACGACCGCCGCAGGGACTCCGAAGAGCCCGATTCGCTGCCTCGTATTCATGTACCGCTCCACGCCGTGGCGCCCGGTCGAACCGGCCGCGATCGATTCGGTGTGGGCGCATCAAGCCTCGCCCTCCTTCGCCCTTACGGTCGGCGGGCGCGGGAACTTGAGGCATTTTTCGCACAAAATGTCCGTGCGGTTTGGCGCTCTGTGACGGGCGCTCCCCGCGGCGTCAGGCGGCGGGGCGTGCCCGCCAGAAACGGGCCGCGAGCAGGCGCAGCGCCTCATGGTCGCGGCTGGAAAAGGCGGCGAGCGCGGGGAAGCGCGCGTCCGGGCCGTCGCCGAGTAACGCGAGGGCCTCGTCGCCGAGGGCCTGCTCGAAGTCGGCGTCGGCGACCGGCGGCAGCTTGACGACGACCCTCGGCCCCTCCTCGAGGTCAAAGGCGACGCGCGCCGCCGCTGCGGCGAGCTCCTCCACGTAGGCCGCCGGCTCTTCGCCGGGGCCGTAGAGGGCGAGGACCGCCTCGTCCGCGGCGGTGAACGCCGCGCTCCAGGCGGCGAGGAGCATCGGGTCTTGAAGGACGGCGCGCGCCGAGCAGAGGGCGACAAAGAGGCTGCCCTCGAGGGGGGCGCGCCGGGTGGTCCCGCCGCCGCCCTCCGCGGCGAGCGGCGCGACCCGCCCGCTCAACACCTCGCTCGAGACGAAGCCGAGGCGTGCGGCGCGCCGGGCGAGCTCGACGTCCGGGTCCCGTGCGGGATCCTCGTCGAAGCGGCCGACGCTCGAGAAGGTGGAGGCCCGCAGCAGCCGCAGCGCCGCCCCGCCGTCGGTGACCTCGAAGAGGCGCGGCTCGGCGCTCAGCGCCTCGTAGGAGGGCTCCCACCACCTCGCCAGGAGCTCGCTCCCCGCCCTCACCAGCCCCACCGCGTCGAGCTCGCCGGAGAGTGCGGCGAGGGCGCGGTTGCGCGCCGCGCCGGCGCAGAGCCCCTCGCTCGGCACGGCGAGGGTCGCCCCGCAACCGGCGAGCCCCGCAGCGGTGCCGACGGCGACGACCTGGGTGGGCACCTCGGCGTGCTCGCTGGCGCTCGCCACGCTGCGCCGCAGCCCGGCCGCGTCCCCGGTGCCGAGCACGATCACGCCGAGGCGGGGGCTGCTCCCGCCCGGTTGGCGCAGGCCCGGCGGCAGCAGCGCGCGGGGGGCCGCCGCGGCGGCTGCTTCGGCGACGGCCGCGGCGAGGAGCGCCGGGTCGGCGCGCCACCCGTGGGGAGGTGCGACGACGGCATCGGCCCTCGAGAGCGCGAGCTCCTCCATCGCCCGCAGCAGCGCGCCCTCGGGGTCGACGCGCGCCGACGTCGCCTTGGCGCCGGGGACATCCTCGGCGAACACGAGGAGGGGGGCGAGGGCGCCGGGATGGAGGGTGAGGGCCTCGGCGCGACGCTCGGGGGCGAGGACGGCGTCGAAGTGCACGAGCAGGTCGACCTCGTCGAAGGCGTCCGAAGCGGCGCGCGCCCAGCGGCGCGCTGCGGCGAAGGGCTCGTCGGCCGCGCCTCCCTCGACCGGGTGCACGGTGAGACCACCGTGGCGCTCGAGTGCGACGCGTGCCGGGGTGCGGCGGGTGATCACATGCACCGCCGTCCCCGAGGCGGCGACGGCCTCGGCGAGCGCGGCGTGCTCGGGCGGGAACTCCCCGCTCACCAGGCACAGGGCGCGCATCATGCGACCTTGCGCGCCGCCGGGCGGCGCGCGGCGAGCTCCTGGTAGCGGGCGCTGATCGCCCTCGCCGAGCGCTCGACGGAGTGCGTGCGGCGGATGTCCCGCCGCGCGCAGCGGCCGAGCGCAGCGGCCATCTCCGGCTCGGCGACGACCGAGCGCATCGCCGCCGCGGCGGCGTCGAGGTCCGGCTCCGCCCAGCGGCCGTGCTCGGGGTAGACGGCCCACACCTCGCGGGGCACCTCGACCATCGTGTAGGGGATGAGGAGGCTGTTCTCCTCGGTCATGAAGTCGAGGTTGCCCGAATACCCGGTGGCGATCACCGGCCGTCCCCAGGCCATCGCCTCCGCGGGGGTGAGGCCGAAGCCCTCTGATCGGTGCAGCGAGACGAAGCAGTCGGCGCGCCCGATCATCTCCGAGATCGTCTCGTCGCTCACGTAGCCGTCGAGGAGCACGATGTCGCGCCGGTGGCCGGTGCAGCGCTCGAGCTCGGCGCGGCCGGCGGGGTCGAGGGCGGCGTTCAGCGTCTTCAGCACGAGCACCGGCCCCTCGTCCTCGGTGAAGGCGCGGCAGAAGGCCTCGACCACCCCGAGGCCGTTCTTGCGGACCGCGAGCGAGCCGAAGTCGAAGATCGTGAGGAAGGTGAACTCCTCGGGGAGGCCGAGCTCGGCCTTCTCGTGCGCGGGGAGCCCCTCGCGGCGGCGCACCGGGAGGGGGATCCGCCGCACCGGCTTGTCTGTCACCGCCGTGAAGGCCTCCTCGAGGAAGGCCGAGGAGACCCACAGCTCGTTCACGAGCGGGAGCGCCTCGAGGTGGCGGTCGGCCAGCGCCTCGAGCTCCCAGAACCAGACCCCGATCGTGTAGCGACCCCGCCACAGCTCGCTGCCGGCGAGCACCGCGAAGGTGCGCAGCGTCTCCGGGTTCAAGACGACGAGGTTGGTGTCGTGGGCGAAACGCCCCCCGCCGTGGTGCTCGTAGGCGTGCTCCGGGGAGCCGTGGCCGTGGTAGGCGAAGGTGCCGTACGCGAGGCCGCTCTTCGCGAGCGCCTCGGTGTAGCGCCGCGCCGCGTCCCCGATCCCGCAGGCCGCCTCGAGGAGGCCGACGACGTTCACGCCGCGCTTCGGCGTGGCAGCGACGGGCACGGGCTCCCAGGCCAGGCGGCCGAAATCGTGCCGCGGCGCATCCCAGCTACGGGGCCAGCTGCGGTGCGGCGGCGCGACGAGCGGCGCGACTGCCTGCTCCCGCCAGCCCGCGCGCGCCAGCTCAGCGAGGATCGCAGGGGGCAGCACCGCGCCGCCGTTGTCCGCGCCGACGAGCGCCGCCGGCCCTCCCACCGAGTCGAGGGCGTTGCGCCGGAGCGCCACCGCGAGCGCCTGTGCCCGCCCCCCGGCGGTGACGGCACCGAGACCGGGGTCGTCGGCGAAGGGCGCCGTGAGCTCGTCGAGGAGGCCGTGCGGGGGGGTAGCGCGCGCCGTGAGGAAGACGAGCAGCTGGCCGCGGGCGGCCTGCGCCGCGACGGCGGCTGCGGCGTCGGAGCCGAAGGTGTAGACGCGGTGGACGACCCGCACGCGGTCCGCGCTCGCGGCGAGGGCCTTTCGCACGCCGTCGGGCGCACCGTCGTCGACGACGACCACCTCGACCTCGTCCGAGGCCTGCGCCGCGGCCCACTCGAGGGCCTCGGGGTGACGATCGTCGCCGAGGCCGACGGTGAGGAGGAGGCTGACGCTCGGCGTGCTGCGCAGGCCGCGCGGTCGCTCGAGGTTGCGGGAGCGGCTCGGGGCAGCCGTCATGCGGCACGTCCTTGCTCGTGGCCGCGCCTTTCGGCGGCGCTGAGGAGGGCGGCGATGCGCCCGGCGGCGATCTCCGCGGCGTGGCTCCAGGTGAACTGCGCGGCGATGCGCTCGGCGCCCGCGCGGCCGCGCCGCTCGCGGCCAGCCTGGTCCGCGCACGCTTCGCGCAGCGCCGCCGCAAGGCCGTCGCGGCTCGGCTCGAGCCACCACGAGCCGCCGGCGACGGGGGTCCACTCGCTCGGGCGGATCGGGACCCTCCGGGTGGGGATCATCCAGGCGACCTCCTCGTCGCAGAAGTCGAGGCAGGCGCCGTCGTCGGGGACGACCACCGGGAGGCCGCAGGCCATCGCCTCGGCGATCGGCATCCCGAAGCCCTCCCCGCGGTAGGGGTGGACGAGCACGTCGCAGGCCCGGTAGAGCGCCGCCATCTCCGCGGCCGTGAGGTCGTCGTCGACGAACTCGATCTCCGGCCCGCCGCCGCTCGCGAGGCGTCGGACGTCGCCCTCGAGGGTCGAGTCGCGGTACACCGTCGCCGAGCCGAAGGGCTTCAGCACCAGGCAGACGTCGTCGACGGCGGTGAAGGTGCTGCAGTACGTCTCGAGGAGTGCGTCGACGCCCTTGCGCTCGATCAGCCCGCCGACGAACAGCAGCTTCAGCGACTTGCCGGTGCGCAGCGCACGCCGGGGGCCCTCGGGGGAGAAGGTGCGGGGGTCGACGCCGTTCGGCACGACGACGACCTGTGCCGGGTCGACGCCACTGTCGATCGCCGCCTGGCGAACGTAGTGCGTCGGCACCCACAGCTCGTCGACCACGTCGCGCAGCGGGCCGACCCACTCCGCAGGGAGGCAGCCGAACTCCCACGGCTGGATGAGCACGAGGGGATGCGGTGTCGGGGTGAACAGCGGGGGGAAGGCGTGGCGGATCTCGAGGGCGACATCCCCGCGAGGCAGCTCACGATGCAGCGCGATGTCCGAGAGGCGCCGCCCCTCGGCAGCCGTCGGCTCCTCGGCCGTGAGCGCCGAGACGGCAGTCCCCCGCTCGCGGAGCGCGACGAGCAGCTCGCGGTTGACTGTCGAGAGGCTGTCGTGGCCGAAGACGCCCCCCCGGAGCACCACGGTGGAGCCGTGGCGATGGACACGCCGCGGCTCGGGGGGGCCGAGCGGGCCGAGCGGATCGGCCGAACCGGTCACCCGCGTCGCGGCCGTCGCGGCTCCGCCGCCGAGCGCCGCTGCCAGCTGCTCGCAGAGCTCCTCGGCGCCGCGCCGGAGGGCGACCTCGACGGCGGGCGTCGCTGCGTGGGCGGCGAGCGCCCGCCACGCGGTGACCTCGGTTCCCGGAAAGACGAGGGTGGCGCGCGCCGCGCGCAGCCACGGGAGCGGGTCGGCGAGGGGGCCGAGGCGGAGGACCTCGGGCAGCGCGGTGGCGAGCTCGCCGAGGTCGCGGTCGCCGAGGAGCGCGATCGGCATCTCGACCTCGGCGGCGACCGCCTCGAGGAGCGCAGTGGCGAGCTCTCGCTCCGCCGGTGCCTCGCCGAGGACGAGCAGGCCGTGGCGTGCCTCGGAGGGCGTCGTGAGCGGCTCGCCGAAGAGCTCCTCCCAGTGCGGCTCGCCGAGCAACCAGCGAGGCGGCTGGTGTTCCACCGCGAGCGGACGGAGGAAGCTGCTCGCCGCCTCCTGCTCGAACGAGAGCAACGCCGCGAGGGGGGCGAGCGCCCGCAGGCCGGTCACGGTCGTCTCCCTCGTGCCAGCGAGCACGACCGTGTCGTAGGCGGCCGTGGCGGTGAGCTGCGCGGCGAGGGCGAGAAGCCCGGGACCGGCACCGTCGGTGGCGAAGCCGTGCACGCGCACCTGATGCGGCGCGAGGAGCGCCTCGGCGGGTGCCGCCGGCTGCGGTTGCATGAGGGTGACCGCGTGGCCGTGCACCCGCAGCTCACGGGCGAGCGCGTAGGCCGAAGGCGCCGGCGCCCGCTCGCTGACGAGGAGCACGCTGCGGCGGCCGTTGCCGCCGGAGGGGAGGTCACAGGGCGCTGCCGCCGTCGGTAGCAGGCGCGCCGCGAGGGCCGCCACGCCGCCGTCGAGCTGGCCGAGCGCCGCGAGGAGCTCCTCGCGGGCCGCCAGCGGGGTGCCGAGCACCGAGGCGACGAAGGCCATCGCCGCGGTCTCGTCACCGAAGGCGAGCTGGGCGACCGCGGCACCGAGGGCACGCGTCGCCGGGTCGAGGCCGCTCTCGGCCGCACCGAGGACGAGGGGGCAGGAGCCGCCGAGGCCGTGCGCGCGCAGGCGCGTCGACCAGGCGAGCTGGCGGGCGACCGGCAGACGGGGGCCGAGGCGGCCGGCAGCTGCGAGCACCGCGAGGTCGTCGGGGCGTCGCTCGATCCACGCCTCGAGGACCCGGTCGGCCGCGTCGGGCTGCAGCTGGAGGAGCTGCGGCACGAAGGCGCGCGAGCGCCCCTCGGGGATCGCGTCCGCGACCTCGCCGAGCGGGCGCTCCGCCTCGCTCAGGCACTCGACGAGCAGCCCGAGGTGGGCGTCGATGCCCCCCTGCTCGCGCAGGCAGCCGAGCAGCACGTCGGCCGCGGCACCGTGCCGACCGAGGGCGGCGAGGCACTCCGCCTTCGGCGCTGCGACGAAGCTCGGGTCGTAGTCGAAGCCGTCGTCGTCGGTCCCGGCACGCACGGACTCGAAGGCGACGAGCGCCTCTTCGTGCCTTTCGAGCGCGAGGAGGGCCGCGCCGGCGTGCGCGTTGGCGATCGTCGGGACCTGCTGCATGGACGCCAGTGCTGCGCACTCCTCGAGCGCCTCCTCGAAGGCGCCGAGCGCGAGCAGCCCCTCGATGAGGGCGCGGCGCGCGAGGCGCTCGGTGCTCGGGCGCCCGGCGGCCGCGCTCACCGCCCGCCGCGTGATCTCGATTCCTTCCTCGAGGCGGCTCGCCATCAGATAGGAGCGGCCGAGGCTCGTGAGCCGCTCACCGGGGTCGAGCTCCGAGCCGCCGGCGAGGTCCCCGAAGGCGGTGCGCACGTTGCGCGCCCCCTTGTCGCGCCCGGCGAGCGCCGCCTGCACATAGCCCCAGTGGGTGAGGCGGCAGAGGTCGATCGCCGCGAGCGAGAGGTCGCGACTGCCGGCGCGGGCGACCACCTGCTCGTGGATGCGACCGTCCCAGTGGCCGGCGGCGCGACGGAACAGGCGACAGGCCGGATGCGAGAGGACGGTCGCGGTGTCGGTGCCGCGCAGGTTGTCGATCGTCACGAGGAAGCCCTCGGTCGCCGTCGGCGCGGCGGCGAGGAACGACCGCAACGCGCCGGGGTCGGGCGCGACGAGCGCCTCGTCCGCGTCGATCGACAGCACCCACTCGCCGCGACAGTGCGCGAGGGCGGCGTTGCGCGCCCGCGAGAAGTCGTCGTCCCAGTAGCCCGCGTGCACCGCGGCGCCCGCCTCCTCGGCGAGCTCGACGGTACCGTCCGCGGAGCCGGTGTCGTAGACGACGATCTCGTCGACCGCCCCGTCGAGCGAGGCGAGGCAGCGGCCGATGTTCGCCTCCTCGTCCTTCACGATGAGACAGGCCGAGACGAGCGGCCCGGCGGGGGAGTGGGCACGCCCGCCGGGGTGGTGGACAAAGGCACGAGCGGCGACGACGAGCGAGCCGTCGGCCTCCTCGCTGCGCGCCTCGCGCCAGCGGTCGGGCGCGGCGGCGAGGCCGCTCACGCCTCCGTGGGCGGCGAGCACGTCGGCCCGGCGGGCGAGGGTCGGCCCCGCGAGGTGGGTGACGGGCAGGGCAGCGGCGCGCCCCTCCGCGAAGCTCGCGAGGAAGGCATCGCGCTCGGCGCTCTCGGTGGGGCGGTAGGGGAGGCCGAGGAAAAGCTCCTCGCCCGTGGCGCGGTTGGTGAAGGGGGCGGCGCCCGCGACGCGGGGATCGAGGAAGCACGCGACGAGCTCTTCGAGCCAGTCCCGCGAGCCGACCATCTGCTCGTCCACCACGACGACGATCTCCCGGGGGGAGGGGAGGCGGTCGGGGTGGACGACGCCGCCGCTGCGCGGGACGAACCAGCGCCGGGGGTTGCGCTCGGCATCGCCCTGCAGGAGGACGAGGTTGTCGTGGGGACCGAGCGCGGCGGTGAGCGCGGCGAGGCCGCCCCGGGCGCGTGCCGGGGCGGCGCCGGGCACGACCGCGATCGTGGCGGGTGGGCGGTGCGGCATCGGGTGCGGGTCGCTCCTGTCGTAGGGCCGTCGCCTCTCCTTACGACGGCCGCCGCGGCGCGCTAAAGGGATTTGCCCGGCGCTCCGATCAGCTGGCGAGGAATTCCCACGGAGCCCTCAAGGTCCCGCCCCTGTCGGTCGATATATCCCATGGCTCCATCTGGGGCCAAGGGTGTGCGACCCGCAAGACGTGGGCCGCCAAGCGAAAAGTGAGGAAATGGATGTCTTCTCTCGTCGTTGACACGAACCTGTCCGCCATCTCGGCGTACAACAACCTGAACTCCACCGACAACGCGGAGACCAAGGCCATCGGGGAGCTCTCCTCGGGTCTTGCGATCCAGACGGCTGCGGACGGCCCCGCCGCCTACGTCACGAGCCAGGCGCTCGAGTCGCAGGCCAACGGCTACTCCGTCGCCATCTCCAACGCACAGAACGGTGTCTCGCTCGTGCAGACCGCGTCGGGCGCGCTGAACCAGATCTCGTCGATTCTCCAGACGATGAACCAGCTCGCGCTCTCCTCGGCCAACGGTGCCACCAACGACTCCACGTCGCTCGGTGCCAACCAGCAGGAGTTCCAGGCGCTGCAGGCCGACATCGACCAGATCGCCAACACCACCAGCTACGGCAAGACGAACCTCCTCGACGGGACGTTCACCAGCCAGGTGCTGCAGGTGGGCGCGTTCAACCTGACCAACCAGCAGGTCTCGGTGAGCATCTCGGCGGCGACTTCGGGTGCGCTCGGCGTCACCACCGGCTCGGTGGGCGTCGGCTCCGCGAGCTCCGCTCAGGCGGCGATCAGCGCGGTGCAGTCGGCCATCTCGACCGTCGACAACATCGAGGCGAGCGTCGGCGCTATCCAGAACGAGCTGCAGTCGATCGCCGCGAACCTGACCGTCGGCCAGCAGAACCTCTCTGCTGCTGACAGCCAGCTCGTCGACGTGAACATGGCCCAGGAGATGACCACCTTCTCCACGGACCAGATCCTGATGCAGACCGGCACGTCGATGTTGGCGCAGGCCCAGCAGGCGCCTTCGCTCGTGCTGAAGCTCGTCTGAGCTTGACGGACCCCCGGTCCCGGCTCCCGGCGCCGAAGTGGCGCCTGGGGACGGGGCCTCGGGACGGCAGTAGCGGTGCTTCGCCTTGTCCTCGGACGGGACGAAGCAGCGCGTAGGGCCGAGCGGCGGCCGAGGTGAGGGAGGTGAGGCGATGACCAACGTGGCGGGCACCACCTCGAGCGCCGCCGCGCCCCTCCTCGTGAACGGCATCGTCTCGGGGATCAACACCACCCAGGTGATCCAGGCGCTGCTGCAGGCCTACCAAGCGCCGATCACCAACCTGCAGAACGAGCAGACCAGCCTCTCCAACCAGTCGGGCGACTACCGCACGCTGAACTCGGACTTCCAGTCGCTGCAGACCGCCGCCGGCGCGCTGAACACCGCCTCGGCGTGGAACCTCATGACGGCGACCTCGCAGAACACCGCGGTCGCAACCGCCACCGCCTCGGCCGGCGCCACGCCGGCCACCCTCGGCTTCACCGTGAGCGCGCTCGCGCAGGGAAACGTCCTGCTCTCGAGCGGCAGTGTCACGAGCCCCGCTGCCACCGTCTCGAGCGGCGCCTCCGTGCTCGCCGCGACCGGTGGAGCGGCCCTCGGCTTCAGTGGCCTCGCCGGCGCAGGAGCGCTCACGATCGGCAGCCACACGATCACCGTCAGCCAGTCCTCGGCGGCGGCGACGCTCCTCGGCGGCGTGCCCGGCGCGAGCACCACGATCACGGGCGGCACCAACGACACGCTGACCCTCGACGTCGGGGGCGCACCGAAGACCCTCACCCTCGCGGCGGGCAGCTACAGCGCGAGCGGCCTCGTCGCAGCGGTGAACGCCGCCGCCGCGAGCGCCGGCGCCGCGGTCACCGCCTCGCTCTCGGAGAACGGCAGCCTGCAGCTCTCGACCGACGAGCAGGGGAGCGCGGCCACGCTCGGGGCCACCGGCGGCAATGGCCTCTCGACCCTCGGCCTCACGAGCGGCGCCAGCGCCACCGGCTCGGACGCGGTCGTCGCGGTCGACGGGACCTCGACGACGCTCAGCGCGATCAACCCCGGGGGCACCGTGACCCTGAACGCCCCGAGTGGGACGATCAGCGCCGCGGTCGCCACGCAGCCGGGGGTCTCGGGGGCGCTCGTCTCGGCCGGGAAGGCGCAGGCGGCGCTCGTGAGCACGGGGAACGGGAGCCTCTCCTCGCTCGTCTCCAACCTGAACGCCGCGGGCCTCGGCCTCACCGCGACCGCGGTCCAGGAGGCCTCGGGCCATTACCGCCTGCAGGTGACCTCGGACGCGACCGGTCTCGGCGGTGCGGTGAGCGTCGACTCGGCGCCGCTGTCGGGCGGCTCGCTCGGCTCGCTCTCCACGATCACCGCCGCGGCGGACGCCGCGGTGACCGTCGGCGGCGTCAACGGCTACACGCTCCAGTCCTCGACGAACACCTTCACCAACCTCCTGCAGGGGGCCTCGGTGACGGTCGCCTCGCTCGGCACCACGACGGTCACCGTGGCCCCCGACGCGAGCGGCGAGGCGAACTCGGTGTCGACCCTCGTGAGCGCCGCCAACCAGGCGCTGTCGGACATCTCGACCCTCGCCGGCTACAACGCGACGACCAAGACCGGGGGCCCCCTGATGGGCTCGGCGGTGGTCTCCGCCCTCCAGCAGTCGATCCTCTCCACCTTCGCGACCGCTGCGGGAACCTCCGGCCTCGGCTCGGCGACCGCGGTGGGAATCACCCTCACCCAGACCGGGACGATCACGTTCGACCAGAACGCCTTCGAGAAGGCCTACGCCCAGAACCCCTCGGCCGTGGCGGCGCTCTTCACCGCCGGGGGCACCTTCAGCCCCGCCTCGCCCTCCAACGCCGGGCAGGTGAGCCTCGTCTACGGGGACCCCTCGACCGCGACCGGCACCTACGCCGTCTCGCTCACCCAGTCGGCGGCGCCCGCGAGCGACCTCGGGGCGGTGCTCTCGGGGGGAACCGTCACCGCCGGCGAGAACCTGACGGTCACCGCCAACGGCGCGAGCGCCCAGTACTCGGTGAGCGCCGGGCAGTCCCTCGACCAGGTCGCGACGGGCCTCAACCAGCTGTTCGCGGCGAACGGCCTCTCCCTCTCGGCCTTCGTGAGCGGCGGTGACCAGCTGCAAGTGCAGAGCGCCGGCTTCGGGTCGGGGGCGACCTTCTCGGTGACGAGCGACTCGACCGCCCCGGGTACGACCGGCCTCGGCGGAGCGACGGCGAACACTCCGGCGACCTTCACCGGGACCGACGTCGCGGGATCGATCAACGGAGTCCTCGCCACGGGCACGGGCCAGGAGCTGATCTCGCCCTCCAAGGACCCGACGCTGCACGGCCTCACCCTGCAGGTCACGACCACGGGGGTGAGCTCCCCGACCGCCCTCGGCAACTTCACCTACACGCCCGGCCTCGCGCAGCAGCTGCTCACGATCTCCAAGAGCGCCTCGGACGCGGCGACGGGCTCGCTCTCCGACGCGATCAAGGGCCTCTCGGACCAGTCGACCGGCCTCAACAGCCAGATCGCCAACTACCAGCGCCTCGAGCAGGAGCAGCAGACCCTGCTCACGAAGCAGTTCGCGCAGATGGAGCAGACCCTCGGATCGGTGAAGAACGAGGGTGCCGCGCTCACCAGCCAGATCAGCAAACTGACGGGCTTCTGAAGATGACGACGACCGAAGGGCACTTCGAGCTCCTCCAGGCCGAGGCCTACCGCGCCCGCTACCTGGCCGACCAGATCGAGACGGCGACGCCCGAGCAGCGTCTCCTGATGCTCTTCGACAAGCTGCTCCGCGACCTCGACGACGCGGCCGAGGGTCTCGCGCACCGCCTGATCGAACAGACGAGCGAGGCGCTCGTGCACGCTCAGGAGATCCTCTACGCACTGCGCGACCCCCTCGACCGCGAGACCGCGCTCGGCGCGGCGCTCGCGGGCACCTACACCTTCTGCCTCAACCGGCTGGTGCAGGCGAACCTCACCAAGGACGCAGTCCACCTGCGCGGCGTGCGCGAGATGATCGAGGCGATCGCCAACGCGAACCGCCAGGCGGCCGCCTCGCTGGCGGTGCGCGGCAGCACCGGGGTCTTCGAGGGCGTGGCGTGACGGCGGGCGGGCGCTGGGACGAGGCGCTCGACGCCCTCGCGGCGCGCCTCGCCGAGCACCGCGCCGTCCTCGGCGGGGCGCCGGCGGCGCCGACCTACGAGCTCCCGGGCGACCTCGGCCCCTTCCCCCCGGCGCTCCTCGGCCGCGCCCAGGAGCTCCTCGGCGAGCTCGCGGAGCTCGAGGCCGAACTGGGGGCGCGACTCGCGGTGGTGGCCGGGCGCCTGCTCCGTCGCCCGGACCCTGTCCCGGTCCCGATCTACCTCGACGCCCGCGCCTGAGGCGACAAGCCGCGCGGGACGGGCCGCGGCGAGGCGGCAGCCGTTGCATGATGGCTTGGTGATCTCGGCGGTCGTCTTCGATCTCTTCGGCACCCTGACGGGCTCGGAGGCGAGCCGGGGGCAGCAGATCGTCGAGCTCGCCGAGGTCCTCGGCGCCGCCCCCGACGCACTGCGCGACGCGCTGCGCGAGACCTACGACGAGCGGGCCCGCGGTTCGCTCGGTGACGTCCGCGAACAGCTCGTGGCCCTCTCCGCGCGCGCCGGTGGCTCGCTGCTCCCCGAGGTCATCGACCGCGCCCTCGTGCTGCGCATGTCGGGACAGCAGGCGATGCTCGCCCCGCGGCCGGGCGCGATCGAAGTGCTGGCGGCGCTGCGGGAGCGGCGTCTCGCCATCGGCGTGCTCTCGGACTGCACCGACGAGATCCCGATCCTCTGGTCGGGGTCGGAGTACGCGCCCTTGGTCGACTGCGCCGTCTTCTCTTGTGAGATGGGAATGCGCAAGCCCGACCCGAGGATGTACCAGGTGGTCCTCGAGGGCCTCGGTACCCGGCCGGCGGACGCGCTCTACGTGGGCGACGGCGGGAGCTCGGAGCTGACCGGCGCGCTCGCCGCCGGGCTGCGGTCGGTGCTGTTCAGGAGCCGTGGGGACGCGTACTTCCGCTACGACGAGGAGAAGGATTGGCGGGGCGAGACGATCGAGGAGCTCGGAGCGGTGCTCGCCCTGCTCTACTGAGGGCCCCGACGTCGCCGCCCGGCCCCGGACCGGGCCCTCACTGCCCACCGCCCGCAGCGCTGATGCCGACGTTGTCGGGCTGATAGGCCCCGCAGGCTCTGTCTGCTGCCTGGAACTGCGGCGAGGTAGGCGCCAGGCCGGCGGAGCGGATGGACTGAATTCCGATCAGGCCGTTGCTGGCGGGATCGGGGAAGTTCGCGAGGCCGTGGGCGCGCATGCAGTGCGCCCACAAGAGCGCCTGCGCCTGGTCGTGCTGTCGCGCGGCCGGCGTGACGCGGCCGCCGTTCGGGAGCAGGTACCGACAGGTCGTGTTCGCGGCGGCGTAGCGCGGATCGCCGGGGTTGAGATCACTGCCCCCGCCGGGTGGAGGGCCTTCAGGTCGAAGTTGCCGCTGTTGTCGGGATCGGGCATGTCGGTGATGCCGTGGGAGCGCATGCACTTCGCGTAGGCGACCGCCCGGTCGTACGGCGACGCGCTGGCGGAGGGGTTGCGCGCTGCGGTGGTCGCCTCGGGCCGCCCCCGGTGCGCGCGACGCCGTGTGCCGGCGGCCCGCCACCGCACGCCGAGAGGCCGAACGCGAGCGCGGCCGACACCGCGGTGAGCACCACGGGCCGCCGGAGGCGGAGCGCCCGGCGGCGCCGTGCCGCCCGGCCTGGGCGTTGGGTGGCCCGAGCGCGCTCCTCATTGCTTCTCATACGGGCGGCCTCCAAGGTCGAGCGGTGCCGGCACCGTTCTACGAAGGGGGACGTCGCGCGTCGGCCGTGCCTGTGACGTGGGTGTGACCTGCTGGCAGGATCAGCGAGGTGGCGACGCGGGCCCGCAGGGACGCGGGCGCGCAGGTCTGCGGCGTTGCCGAGCAACCCATCGCGGCGGTGTCCGCGTCGTCCCCCGCCGTCGGGGACCGGGCCTCGGTCGTGGTCGTCGCCGAGCCGGCGTTCGCGACGCCGGGGGAGGCGCGCCCGCCGCCACAGGCGGCAAGGATCAGCCCCACCGTGACGAGCACCGTCGTCGCGACGAACGCGTCCCGCTGTCGTCTCGGCGACCTCCCGGTCGCGTGCCCGCTCTCCCCGGCTCCAGCATCTGAAGGCCAGTTCTAGGTCGCGGGGGGCCGGCGCCCGGCGACACTTGTGACCTCGATGTGGCCGGCTCGTCGTTGCGGGGAGATGCCGGGCCGGCTGGGTTCAGACGTCCCGGTGCCCCAACGACCACAGGGCCGCTCCGAGGGCGACGGCGGTCCAGGCGCCGAGCACGGCGATGCCGGTCCACGGCGAGAGCGGGTAGTAGCCGTTGCCCATCGTGTAGTCGCCGGCGACCTGGGCGAACCGGGGCAGGGTGCCCTGGATCGAGAAGCCGGCGACGGGGGTGAACCACAGCAACGAGTCGGCGCCCGAACGGAGCGATTCGGAAAGGACGATGAACGGCAGCGCGAAGGCGACGAC
The DNA here is from genome assembly GCA_035533595.1 of Acidimicrobiales bacterium. Taxonomy (NCBI): domain Bacteria; kingdom Bacillati; phylum Actinomycetota; class Acidimicrobiia; order Acidimicrobiales; species Acidimicrobiales bacterium. The sequence goes on along the minus strand of DATLTN010000053.1, from coordinate 22,366 downwards.
GCCGGTGACGACCGCCCCCGAGCCACGGCGGGTCACGCTGGCGAGCGCCAGGGCGCCGATCGCGACCAGGGCGAAGAGGAGCCCGCTCCCGAGGACGACCCGTACCTCGGTGGCCGTGCGGAGCGGGAAGAGATACGTCCCGTCGGTTGCGAGCGCGGGGGCGCCCCGTTGCTTCGTGAGATGCTCTCGGCCGCCCGAACCGGATCACGAGCACAGGAGGACGAGACGATGGCGCGCAACGAGATCGCCGAGCAGTTGGACTTCAGCGGCAAGGTCGCCGTCGTCACCGGCGGCACCGCCGGCATCGGCGCCGGCATCGCGGGCGCGCTCGGCGCGGCCGGCGCGCGCGTCGTCGTCTGCTCGCGCAGCGAGGAGAACTGCGCCAACGCGCAGGCCGCGCTGGAGGCCGAGGGCGTCGAGGCCGCCGGCGTCGCGGTCGACGTGCGGGACGAGGCGTCGGTCGCCCGCCTGTTCGCCGCGACGGTCGAGCGCTTCGGCCGGGTCGACCACCTCGTCAACTCGGCGGGGGGAAGCTTCTCGGACACCTTCACGCGCGGACCGCTCGAGTCGCTCTCCGGCGAGGACTTCATCGAGTCCTACCGGTTGAACGTCGTCGGTGCCTTCCTCTGCAGCAAGACGGCCCTCCCGTACCTGCGCGAGGCGGGGGGAGGGGCGATCGTGCACGTGAGCTCGCTCTCCGGGCGATCCCCGAGCGCCGGGCTGATGGGCGCCTACGGGGCGAGCAAGGCGGCGCTCAACAACCTCACCAAGACCATGGGACGGGAGTTCGCACCGCAGGTGCGGGTGAACGCGGTCGCGCCGGGCCACATCGACACGCCCCGCACGAGCGCGAGCCGAGCGCCCGAGCGCCTCGCGGCGGTGATGAAGCAGATCTCGCTCGGGCGCGTCGGCACCCCGGAGGACGTCGCGAGCCTCGTCCTGTTCCTGCTCTCGCCCGCCGCGTCGTGGATCACCGCCGGCGTCTTCGACATCGACGGTGGTGACACGGGCATCGGCTGACTGTGAGGATCCATGCCACAACGGGCAGGGGCCGCTAGCGCACCGCGCAGCGGACGAGGTAGCCACGGCCGAAGAGGTCGCCGAGGCGCAACGCGGCCTGCTCGGCGAGCTGCTGCGGCGTGGCGCCGACCGGCGCCCCCCACGCCCGCGCCGCCGCTGCGGCGATGGTGCGCTCGCCGTCGAGCGCCGCGACGAGCGCCGCGGTCACGGGGTCGAGCGGCATCGCCGGGAGGCCGGCGCCCGCGAGGCTGGCCTGCCCCCCGGCCCGGCCCGTCGTGACGCCCGGGGCCGGCGCGAGCACGTCGCGCGAGAGGAGGGCACCGGGGGGGCCGAGGACGCGCGTTGCGCCGCCGCCCGTCACGCGGCGGCCGCGGATCGCCGCCGTGCACACCCCGGTGACGCCCCGCGAGCGCAGCGTCGCCTCGAAACGGGCGGCGAGGGCGCGCGGCTCCACGGCCGAGCCGTGGCGCACCAGCCGACCGCTGAGCTCGGCGAGGTAGGGCTGCAGCGGGTGGCGGTCGAAAAGGACGAGCTGCACCGCGAGCTCGGGGGCGAGCTCGGCGAGCTCGCGCTCGAGGAGCGGGCCGTCGTCGTCGCACTGCAGCTGCGCGAGGGCGACGAGCTCGCCACCGGGGTTGAGCGCCTCGCCCGCCCCGGCGAGCAGGCGGCGGATGAAGGTGAGGCCGTCGAGGCCACCGGCGGCGGTCACCGACACGCCCGCCTCGGGGAAGCTCGGCAGGTAGGGGGGGAGGACGGCGATGACGTCGACCCGCTCTCCGGCGAGGGGGGCGTAGAGGTCGCCCTCGCCGAGCAGCACCGGGTGCTCGACGGCGTTCAGCGCCCAGTTGAGCGCCGAGACCCTGAGTGAGAAGGCGTCGATGTCGGTGAGCACGGCGCGCGCCGCGCCGCGCGCCGTGAGCAGCCCCTGCGCCCCGCAGCCCGCCCCGAGGTCGAGGAAGGAGCGCCCCTGCAGCGGGCCGAGGAGCTTCGCGAGGAGCAGTGAGTCGCTCCCGAGGTAGGCGAGGGCGCCGACGCTCCCGCCCGAGATGTAGGTGGAGGGGGTGCCCATGATCACCTCGCCACCGAGCGCGGGGGCGACCACCCAGCCAGTCGTGCGCAGCGCGCCGCCGCCGCGGGTGAGGAGGCCGGCGTCGAGGAGCGCGGCCTCGGCGGCGCGGCTCTCGGGGGGCGCGCCGTCGTCGGGGACGGGGAGGCCGAGGCCGAGCAGGCGCAGCAGGCGACGGGGGAGCGCGGGGAGCTCCTCGACGGCCGCGAGGGCGCGCGCCGGCTCGGCGGCGAAGGGCTCGCCGTGGCCGACGTAGAGGTGCAGGTGCGGCCACGAGCACTCGTCGAGCAGCGCGCGCAGCTGCAGCGTCGCCGCGAGCTCGCGCGGCCCGGGCGCCGGCGGCGCGAGCGCGCCGCGGGGCGCCGCCGCTGCGGGCGGGGAGGTGGGGGCGGGGAGCAGCTGGGTCACGGGGTGCCTCCTCGTGTGCCCGCCCCGACGAGGTCCTCGTCATCGGGTCGCGGGCCGTCGGCGGGGTCGTAGGGGACGTGCGAGTGGGGGAAGGAGTGGATCGCCCCGCCGGTGAAGGTCGGCGGCAGCGAGTAGATGAAGGCGAGCAGGCGGGCGACGGCGACGTAGATCTCGGCGGGGACCGCACGGCCCGCCTCGGTCGTCGCGAAGAGGTAGCGGGCGAGCGGCGGGTCCTCGACGACGGGGATCAGGCAGCGCGCCGCCTCGGCCTTGATCCGCAGCGCCAGTGACCCCTCGCCCTTCGCGAGCACGACGGGCGCCGCGGCGCGCGCCTTGTCGTAGCGGAGGGCGACGGCGTAGTGGGTGGGGTTGGCGACGACCACGTCGGCGCCGCGCACCGCGGCGAGGGTGCGCGAACGGGCGATCGCGTAGGCGCGGCGGCGGAGGTCCGCCTTCACCGCCGGGTCGCCCTCGCGCTGGCGGGCCTCGTCCTTCACCTCCTGCTTGGTCATCTTCAAGGTGTCGAGGAGGTGTTTGCGCTGGTAGAGGAAATCGGCGATGCCGAGGGCGACGCCGAGGGTGGCGACGATGCGGATGAAGCCGAGGAGGTGGCTGGCGCCGATCCCGACGGTCGCGATCAGCGGCTCGGGGGAGCCGGCGGGGACGGCGTGCAGCAGCGTGGTGATCACCGAGGTGGTGAGCGCCCCGAGGAGCGCGACCTTCGCGAGCTGCTTCGCGAGGTTGACCCCGTTCGCCGCGGAGAAGAGGCGCTTCAGGCCCCCTTTCGGGCTGATGCGCGAGAACTGCGGGGCGAGCCCCTTCCCCGAGAGGTGCAGCCCCACCTGTGCGAGGTTGGCGACGCAACCGAGGAGGGCGAGGCCGCCGGCGAGGGGGACGATCACCTGGAGCACGGCCATCAGGCCGTGGCCGAAGACCGTCTCGGCCCCCTGCGGGCTCGGGTTGCGGGCGACGTTCATCGCCTCGTCCACGAGGTTGAGGACCTTGCCGCGCGCCGAGGAGAACAGCGCCGGCAGCAGCGTCGACGCGCCGAGCAGGCCGGCGAAGGCGGTGATGTCCGCGGAGCGGGCGACCTTGCCCTTGTCGCGCGCCTCCTTCTTGCGCTTCGGGGTCGGCTTCTCGGTGCGTGCGTGCTTGTCCGAGGTGGGCATCAGTGGGCACCGAAGAGCGCGCCGACGTCGTTCACCGCGTGGCTCACGGCCCCGGTCAGATAGGCGGGGAAGACGGTGATCGCGACGGCGACGAGGGAGAGGGTGAGGAAGATCTGCAGCGGCATGCCGAGCTGCCAGACGTTGAGCTGCGGGGCGGCGCGCGAGAGCAGCGCCAACGCGACCTGCGTCGTGAACAGCACGAGGAGCACCGGCCCGGCCATCTCGAGCGCCGAGGTCCACAGCGTCGCGAGGTCGGCGGTGAGCACGACCGCGAGCAGGTGCAGCGAGCCGAGGTCGAAGCTCTGCAGCTTGAACGAGTGCAGGAAGCCGGCGACGATCTCCAGGTAGCCCCCGGTGCCGAAGAGCAACAGCAGCGCGACCTGCTGGTAGAACTGGCCGACCATCGGCGTCTGGTTGGTGGAGAGCGGGTCGACCGCACCGGGCAGGTTGAGGCCCCCCGCGAGGTCAAGGACGCTCCCCGCGGCCGTGAAGGCCTGCAGGATGAGGTTGACGACGAAGCCCATCGCCGCCCCGGTGAGCGCCTGCAGGAGGATCGCGCCGATCAGCCCGGGGGTGTCGACGGGGAGCGCCGAGGCGGGGATCGTGGGGGCGGCGAGGATCGCGAGCCCCGCCGCCGAGCAGGCGACGGCGATCGGCGGGATCACCTTGATGTCCGAGAAGGCCGGCATCGCGATCATCCACGCCCCGGCGCGCACGAAGGCGAGGAGGAAGGCGATCAGCCAGGTCGCGTTGACCGAGAGCCCCACGGCTAACCGCCGGCGAGGAGCTGCGGGATGCTGTTGAAGAGGTTGTCGACGTAACCGATGTAGGTCGAGAGCATCCAGTGGCCGGCGGTCGTGAAGACGATGCCGACGGCGATCAGCTTCGGCACGAAGGTGAGCGTCATCTCCTGGATCTGGGTCACCGACTGGAAGATCGAGACGAGCAGGCCGACGGCCATCGCCGAGAGGACGATCGGCGCGGCGAGCTTCGCGGCCGTCGCCATCGCGTTGGCGGCGAGCGAGAGGGCGATCTGCTCGGTCACCGGAAGCTCGTCACGAGAGAGCCGACGACGAGGGACCAGCCGTTCACGAGGACGAAGAGCAACAGCTTGAACGGCAGCGAGACGAGGGTCGGTGGCAGCATCACGATGCCCATCGACATCAACGTCGCCGAGACGATCAGGTCGATGATGAGGAACGGCACGAAGATCACGAAGCCGATGATGAAGGCCGACTTCAGCTGGCTGAGCAGGAAGGCGGGGATGATCGCCTGCAGCGGCGCCTCGGCGGGCTGCGCGGGGGAGGCGCCCGCGAACTTGTCGGTCATGTTCAGCTCGTCGGTGCCGGTCTGCTTGAGCAGCCACGTCTTGAGCGGCACCTCGGCCTTGCCGAAGGCCTGCCCGGCGTTGATCCGGCCGTGCAGGTAGGGCTGCAGCGCGTCGTGGTTCATCGCCGAGAGGGTCGGCGTCATGATGAACAGCGAGAGGAACAGCGCGAGGCCGGCGATCACCTGGTTCGGCGGCGTCGTCTGCAGACCGAGCGCCTGGCGGGTGAGGCCGAGGACGATCGTGATGCGGACGAAGCCGGTGAGCAGGATGAACAGCGAGGGCGCGACGGAGAGCACCGTGACGGTGAGCAGGATGAGCAGGCTCGACGTCGGCTTCGCGAGACTGTTCCCGAAGTTCAACGTCACCGACGACGCGGCGAACAAGGTGGGCACGGGGTCGGCTCGCGCTAGCGGGTAGTCGCGTCGCGGAGGCGGTCGAGGAAGCTCGCCGCAGTGCCGCTCCCGCCGCCGAGGCCGGCGAGGGCGCGTCCCTGCTGCAGCCCAGCGCCGCGGCCGGTGAGGCCGGCGAGCGCCCCCGCGAGGCCGCTCGCCGCGACGGGTGCGCTCGCCTCGGGCCCACCGGCCCCGAGGAGGGCGAGCTCGCCCTCCAAGGTGGCGGCCGTCGGCTCGTGGAAGGAGATCTGCTGGCCGGCGATCCCGACGAGGACCTCGCGGCCGTTGAAGCGCACCACCGCGAGCTGCAGCCCTTTGCCGAGGCTCTGCCGCGAGAGGACCTCGAGGCCGCCGGTGGCGGCGCGGCGCGGCGCGGTGCCCTTGCGCAGGTACTGGAGGACCTTCGAGACGACGAGAATCGACACGATCACCCCGCCGAGGCCGAGGACCATCTTCATGAGCGAGGCGCCGATCGAGGGGTCGGTCGCCGTCTGCAACGCCGAGGGGTGCGCCGCCGCGAGGAGGAGGGCGCTCACGCCGACCGCCCGGGGGCGACGAAGGTGGTCTCGAGGATCTCGAGGACGCGCACGCCGAGGTTGGTCTCGTCGATCACCACGATCTCGCCGAGGGCGAAGGGCTTGGAGTTCACGAGGATCTCGACGGGGCTGTTGCGCTGGCGGTCGAGCTCGATCGTCTGGCTCGGGCGGATGCTGAGCAGCTCCTGCAGGGTGCAGCGGGCACGCCCGAGGACGACGTCGACGCGCAGCTCGACGTCGCCGAGCATCGCGATCTTCGGCGAGAAGACGGCCTCCGCTACGGCGCTGCTCTCGGGGACGCTCGACACGACGTGCAGCCCCTCGGCGGGGTTGAGCTCGTCGTTCGGCGCGGTCTGCGGGGTCGCGGCCTCGGTCATTGGGTCCTCTCTTCGATGGTGGTGACGCTGACGGCGAGGTTCCGCCCGTCCTCGACGAGGACGCCGTGCGCGTAGCAGGCGTCGCCGACGAGCAGCTCGAGGACGTCGGGGCCGTCGTCGAAGCGCGGGCGGAGGGGGAGGACGTCGCCGGGGTGCAGCCCGACGAGCTCGGAGGGGGTGAAGCGCACGGAGGGATACGAGACGAGGAGCTCGACGGGGACGAGCTGCAGGCGGCGCTCGACCTGCGCGACGGTCGCCTCGTTGGCATCGGTGGCCTCGCCGGACTGGGCGCGCTCGACGCTCTCGATCACCGGGTTCACCGCCGAGACCGGCATCGCGAGCGCCACGGTGTAGGGCTCGGAGTCGGCGAGGGTCACTCCCAGCTCGGCGATCAGACAGATTTCGCCGGGGCGGCCGACCTGCACGAAGATCGGGCTGTTGGAGGTCTGCACCGAGGAGACGCCGAGTTCGAGGAAGCTCGACAGCGCGGGGACGATCGAGTCCCGCCAGAGGTCGGTGACGAGCGGGCGGAGCAGCGCCCGCTCGATGTCGGTGAGGTCCTCGCGCTCCGGCTGCACGAGGCCGTCGCCGCCGAGGCTGTAGTCGACGATGAGGAAGGCGAGGCCGACGGGGAGGTGCAGGACGAAGCGCCGCTCGGCGGGGGAGATGATCGCCGTCGAGACGTACGTCGGGTCGGGAAGCGTCGGCGCGTAGTCCTCCCAGGAGCTCTGCACGAGCTCGTCGGGGAGGGTGACGTGCACAACCTGGCGGACGTCGGAGGAGAGGGTCGAGGTGACCCGTCCGGCGACGGCCTCGAGCATCGGCCGCAGCAGGCGCAGGCGGCCGCGCTCGATCGTCTCTTGGCGGGAGAAGTCGAAGAGGCGGATGCGCGTCGAGTCGTCCTCCAGCACCGCGGCGCCGGCGCGGGCGCCGTGCTCCTCGCTCACGCCGCGCTCTCGAGCGACTGGATCACCTGCTGGGAGGTGGTGAGGACCTTGGTGTTGGCGTCGTAGGACTCCTGTGCGTTGATGAGGTTGGTGAGCTCGGTGCCGAGGTTGACGTTCGACTGCTCGAGCTCGCCGCCGAGGAGCTCACCGCGCCCGCCCGTGCCGGCGGTGCCGACGGAGGGCTGGCCGGAGTTCGGGGTCACCTGGTAGGTGCCGTTGCCGGCGTCGGTGAGGCCGCTCGGATTGGTGAACGAGGCGAGGGCGATCTCACCGAGGGCGAGCGTCGTGCCGTCGGAGAACGAGCCGGTGATGGTGCCGTCGCCGCCGATCGAGAAGCTCTCGAGGCTGCCGGCGGAGTGGCCGTCCTGGGTCTGCAGGCCGACCGTCTGTTGGCCGGCGAACTGGGTCACCGCGGAGGAGGAGTTCGGCGGCGGGAAGTTGATCTTCCAGTTGTCCCCGGCGGGGAAGGTGTAGCCGGCGGGCATCGTTCCGACGGGGAGGGCGATCGAGCCGTCGGTGCCCGGCGCGACCGGGGTGCCGCCGACCGTGACCGCCGAGACCTGGCCGTTGGCTGGGTTGAAGGCGACGTTCGGGTTGGTGGCCCAGAGGTTGTCGGTCGTGCCGTTCGGCGCGAGCACCGAGCCCGAGACCGTCCAGTTGTTGGCCGAACCCGCTACGCCGGTGAAGGTGAGGGTCACCGCGACCGCGTTGCCGAGCGAGTCGTAGGCGTTCAAGGTGGTGGTCGCCGTCGGCTGGGTGCCGACACCGCTCCAGGCGGGGAGGTTGCCGCCGAGGGTGAGCTCGGTCGTCGCCTGCGCCGGGATCGTCTCGCCGGCGGGGATGCGGATCGCCGAGGTCGGGGCGTTGGTGTTCACGGTGCCCGCCCCGTTCGCCTGCCAGCCCTGCACGAGCCCCCCGTACTGGGTGGCGAGGTTGCCGTTGCCGTCGATCGTCAGGCTGCCGTCGCGGGTGTAGCCGATCTGGCCGTTGGTGTCGGTGACGAGGTAGCCGGCGCCCTGGATCGCGACGTCGGTCGCCTGCCCGGTGGCCTCGAGGGAGCCCTCGGAGAGGTCGACGGTGTTCGCGCCCACGCGCACACCCGAGCCGATGCTCACCGGGTTGATGCCGGCGCCGCCCGTGGTGGGAGCGGCGCCGCCGGAGATCTGCTCGGCGAGGAGGTCCTGGAACTGGACGTTCTCGGACTTGAAGCCGACGGTGTCGGCGTTGGCGATGTCGTTGGCGACGCTGTCCAGGTAGGTCTGGTTGGCGTCGATGCCGGAGACGGCGGCGAGGATCGAACGTTCGGCCATGGTGGGGGTCCTTTCTGAAGGTCGCGCTCAGGCGACTTGCGTGATGTCGGAGAGGGAGACCGGCGCCGAGGCGCCGCTCACGGTGAGGGTCGGTTGCCCGGTCGCGGAGAGGTTGATCGCCGAGACGGTCCCGACGAGGGGGGTCCCCCCGGCTCCCCCGGACTTGACGGTGACGGTGTGTCCGAGAAGGCCCGTCGCCTGCACGTCGCTCATCTGGCCCGTCATCGAGTTCATCGCCTCGACGTTGGAGAGCTCGGAGGTCTGCTGCAGGATCGCGGAGGGGTCCATCGGGTTCGTGGGGTTCTGGTTCTGCAGCTCCGCGATCAGCAGCTTCAGGAAGAGCTGGGGGTTAGAGAGCTGGGAGACCTCCGCGGAGGAGGTGCTCGGCGACGAGGAGGAACCGCTCGCGGCGGCACCGCTCGTCTGGGAGTCCACGGTAGGGATCGTCATCGGCGTCCTTTCTCCTAGAGCCGCAGGTCGAGGAGGCTGGAGCGGCCTCCGGAAGGTATGGTCGTGTGGCTGGCCGGCGCGGCGGTCGCCTGACCCGGGGCCGGCGAGGCGCCCGCCGGGCGGGAAGCCGGCGCGGCGTCGGGGGCTCGCTGGCCGTCGAAGGCGCCGCTTCCGCCGCCGCTGGCCGCGCCGCCGCCGCCCCCGGAGGTGCCGCTCTGCAGCACCACGACAGCGGGGCGCGCGCTGTCGCCGTTCAGCCCGCTGTGCAGGTCGGGGAGCGCGGCGCGGATCGCCGACTCACCCGCCGCCGAGGTAGGTGCGAGGCGCACGACGAGCTGGTCGTTGTCGACGGTCACCGTCGCCCGCACCGTCCCGAGGCCCTCGGGGTGGAGGGCGATCGTGAGCGACTGGGTGCCGTCGGTGCCGTGGCGGACGGGGCTGAGCACGCTCATCAACTGGCTCGCGACCCCCGGCAGCTCGTTCGTGCCGGCGGCGGCGCCGGTCGCCGGGGCGGACGTCGTCGGTGATGGCGCACCCGCCTCGAGCCGGGTCGCGGGGGGCGCCGGGGTCCCAGGTACGGCCCCCGCGCCCGCCGTCGGGGCGCTCGGCGCGGCGCTCGTCGCGGTGCTCGCGGCGGCGGCATGGGTCGGGCTCACGGGGTGTGCCGCCGTCACCGCGGGAGCTGTGTCGACGGGCGTGGCGCCGGGCGCCGCAGGCGAGGGGGCGGGTGCGCCGGAGGGCTGCGCTGCGGGCACGCGGCCAGTCGACGGCACCGCGGCCGCGCCGGAGGTGTCGGCAGTCGGGGGACGGCTGGCTCCGGGTGCGCTGTCGGGTAGGCCGCGGGTCACGCGTGTCGTCGGGAGCGTGCCGCTCGTCACGGCTGGGCTGCGGCCCGCGCCGGTCGCGGTGGCCGCGGTCGCCGCCGAGAGGGCGGGAACGACGCGCGCACCGGTCGCGCCGGGCGCGGCCCGTGCAGCCGGCGGCGTCGCGGGGGCGGCGGCGTTCGCGGCCACGGAGGCGCCCGCGACGGCAACGGTGAGGGCGACGGCTGTCTCGCCGGCCGGTGCGGGAGCCCCGGTGGCGTCGGCTGCTGTGCGGTGGCCGCGCTTGTCGACGGTGGGGGTCGTCGCCGGCGCACGGCCGGTGGGAGCGCTCGGCGCTGGGAGTGGCGTGGGGTCGGCCGGTGCGGACGTCGGGGCGGCGGTCGCGCTCGCGGCGGCACCCTCGGCACCGCCGCGGCCCGCCGGCCCGCCGCGCCCGGCGTCGCCGGCCGGCACCTGCGGCGCGGAGCCGTCGCCTGCGTCCGGGGTGCTGGCGTGCTCGAGGAGCTTTGAGAAGGGGCTCGGCGCGCTGGCCGCGCCCTCGGCCGCGCCCTGCTCGTGGGCGGTGGGCACCGGTCGCTCGCTGGCGGCGTCGTTCAGGGGGAGCACGATCATGAGAGCTGGCCTCCGATCAGACCGAGGATGTTTGAGACGTAGGCCTGGGTCTCGGGGATCTGCGGAACGGTGTTACCCGCGGTGGCGACCGCGGCCGGCCCGGCGTTGTAGGCGGCGAGGGCGAGCGGCACCGACTGGTACTGGCTGAGGTAGCCGGAGAGCAGTTGCGCGGCGCCGTTGATCGCCTGCGCGGGGTCGAGGGGGTCGACCCCGAGCCCGGAGGCCGTCGAGGGCATCAGCTGCATCAGGCCCTCGGCGCCGGCCGCGCTCTGCGCGTTGGGGTCGAAGCCCGACTCCTCGTAGGCGACGGCGGTCAGCAGCTGCACCGGCACGTGGTGGGTGGCGGCGGCCTGCAGGAAGTCGGGGGCGAGGGCGGCGGGGACCTGGTAGCCGCCCGCCGCGGCGCCGGTCGTCGCGGGGGCGCCCGCGGCGGCCGTCGCGGTGGCGGGCAGGACGCGACGGATCGCGACCGGGTCGCCGACGGGCTGCACGCGCACGACGTCCCCGGTCTGTGGGGCGTCGATCATCTGGCCGTTGCCGACGTAGATGCCGACGTGGCCCGGGGCGGTGGTGGTGCCGTCGTCGCCGGGGAAGAAGACAAGGTCGCCCGGCTGGGCGTCGGCGAGGCTGTCGACGGGGGTGCCGACGGTGGCCTGCTCCTGGCTGGTGCGGGGCAGGGTGACGCCGAGCTGGCCGTAGACGTACTGCACGAGGCCCGAGCAGTCGAAGCCCTGCGGGCTCGTCCCGCCCCACTGGTAGGGCACGCCGAGGAACTGCGCCGCCGCGCCGACGACCTGCTCGCCGTCGGGGGGAGTGCCCTCGGTCGTCGCGGGGGCGGCAGGGGTGGTCGCCGCGGCCGGGGGGGCGAGGGGGCCGCCTGAGAACTCGGCCTGCACGCCGGCAAGCACCGAGGCGAAGTCGCCCGACGGCGCCGCCTGCTGGAGGACGCCCGGGAGGGTGTCGAGGTTGCTCTGCAGCTGGGTCATCCAGCTCTGCAGCGCGTCGAGGGTGTCGGTCATCAGGCGACGCTCCCCTCGGCGTGCTCGCGGACGAAGGCCACCGTCGCGAGCTCGTCGAGCTCGAGGCGCTCGAGGCGGGCGGACTCGAGGCTCCACTCCTCGCGCCGCCGCTCGTCGAGGCGCTCGAGGGCGGCGACGTTGCGGTGGGCGCCCGCCCAGGTGATGCGGGCGAGCGCCGCTTCGGCGGCGGCGACGTTGACGCGCGCCGCGGCGGCGAGCTGACCGGCGGCGGCGTGCTCGGTCGCCTGCCGGCCGGCGAGGAAGTCCTCCCTGGTATGGCCAGTCGGTGCCGACCCGAGTGCCCGGCAGCGCGCCGTCGCCGCGTCCCGCTCCGCGATCAGGCTGCGCAGCAGCGCGTTCGAGCGCTCGAGGGCAATCGCCGCCTGGTCGTACTCGGCGCGGCGCAGCCGCAGCACGCCGGCGAGGCGGAACTCGTAGCGGGTGGCCATCAGGCGGCCTCGCTCGCCGGCGCGAGCAGCGCTTCGAGCATCGCCCAGGAGTTGTCGAGGTCGGCGGTGAGGCCCCGGTCCTGACGGAGGAAGGCCTCGATGAACGGGCGGAGCTCGATGGCGCGGTCGGTGAGGGCGTTCGCGCCCACCGAGTAGGCGCCGATCTCGATGAGGTCCTTGTTGTCCCGGTAGGCGGCGAGCAGGCGCCGCAGCTCGATCACGAGCGCCCGCTGCTCGTTGGTGAGGATCACCGACTCGAGGCGGGAGATCGAATCGAGGATCTCGATGCTCGGGAAGTGCCCGGCGGTCGCGAGGCGGCGGGAGAGCACGAGGTGGCCGTCGAGGATCGAGCGGGCAGCGTCGGCGATCGGCTCGTTCATGTCGTCGCCCTCGACGAGCACGGTGTAGAGGCCGGTGATGCTGCCGCGCTCTGCGGCCCCCGCCCGCTCGAGGAGCTGGGGGAGGAGCGAGAAGACCGACGGTGGGTAGCCGCGCGTCGCCGGCGGCTCGCCGGCGGAGAGGCCGACCTCGCGCTGGGCCATCGCGAAGCGGGTGAGGCTGTCCATCATCAACACGACGTCGTGGCCCTGGTCGCGGAACCACTCGGCGATGCGCGTCGCGGTGAATGAGGCCTTGATGCGCACGAGCGCCGGCTGGTCCGAGGTGGCGACGACGACGACCGAACGGGCGAGGCCCTCCTCGCCGAGGTCGCGCTGGATGAACTCGCTGACCTCCCGGCCGCGCTCGCCGATGAGGGCGAGGACGCAGACCGGCGCCGTCGTGCCGCGCACGATCATCGAGAGCAGGCTCGATTTGCCGACGCCCGAGCCGGCGAAGATCCCGAGGCGCTGCCCCCGGCCGCAGGGGATCGCGGTGTCGATCGCCCGCACGCCGAGCGGCAGCTGGGTGTCGACTAGCTCGCGGCGCAGCGGGTGGGGGGGCGCGGTGACCACGCTCACCTCGGCGAAGTTGCGCAGCGGCGGGCCGTCGTCGATCGGCACGCCGAGGCCGTCGACGACGCGGCCAAGCAGCCCCGAGCCGACGCGCACCGCGAGCGGGCCGCCGCAGGAGTCGACGCGGTCGCCGAAGCGCACGCCGCGCAGCTCGCCGAGCGGCATGCAGGCGAGGCTCTGGCCCTGCACGGCGACGACCTCCGCGGGGAGGAGGCTGCCGTCGGGGCGGCGGATCATCACCGCGTCCGAGACGGCGGCCTCGAGGCCCTCCACCTCGACGCGCAGCCCGATGACGCGGCTCACCCGGCCGCTCCGCTGCGGGCGGACGGCGGCGCGCAGCAGGTCGTCGAGGGCGGCCGAGGAGAACAGGCTCATCCGACCTCCTCGAAGTCGCGCCCGGCGTGCAGGTGCAGGAGGGCGTCGCGCAGGCGCTCGAGGGCGGGCGCGATCTGCGCGTCGATCGTCGCCGCGCCGACCTCGAGGATGCACCCCTCGGGCTCGACGCGGTCGTCCTCGACGACGCGGATCCGCCGCCCGGCGACGAGGGACTCGAGCTCCCAGGCGGCGATCTCCGCGCTCGGGTGGAGGCGGACGACGAGGTCGGTGTCGGGGGGCGCGAAGCGCAGCGCCCGCTTGATGGCGCTGCGGGCGGGCTCTTCGTGCAGCGCCAGCTCGGCGCCGATGAGCTCGCGGACGAGGGCGAGGACGAGCTCGCTGATCTCGGAGAGGAGCTCGTCGAGCATCGCCTCGCGGCTCGTCGACAGCGCCTGGGCGCTCTGGATCAGGCTCGTCGTGAGCTTGGCGAGGGCGGCCTCGTGGCGCAGCGACGCGGCCTGCGCGCTCTCGGCCTCGGCCTCGGCGCGGCCGGCGGCGAGGCCCTTCGCGTAGGCGGCGGCGGCCGCGTCAACGGCGGGGGCGGGCGTGTCGTGGTGGGCGGGAACGGCGTCGGGGAACGAGAGGGTGACCTCGCTCAAGGGCGTCGTGACGGCGGCGCGCGCGAGGCACGCCGCGTCGCCGCCGCGCAGCACCCGGGACGCGGAGCGGAGACTAGGCGACGAGCTCATCGTCACCCCGTTCGATGTTGATGTCGCCGGCCTCGGCGAGCGAGCGCGCCTGGCGGATGAGCTCGGCCTCGGCGTGCTCGACGAGCGACTGACGCTGGGCGCCGAGGGTCTCGAAGTCCTCCTGCAGGTCCATCGCGTTGCGCTCGGAGAGGTTCGTCTTGAAGCGCTCGATGATCGAGGGGTCCTTCCCCTTCAACGAGAGGGCGATCGTCTTCACCGGCACGCTGCGCAAGATGAGCTGCAGGTCGGGGTCGGTGAGGGCGAGGAGGTCGTCGAAGACGAACATCTCGTGACGGATCGCCTCGGCGATCTCGGGGTCCTTGCCCTCGAGGTCGGCGAGGATCTGCTTCTCGGTCGCGCGGTCGGTGTTGTTGAGGATCCCGACCATGCGCTGGATGCCGCCGACCTCCTGGGTGGCGACACCGCCGCCGCGCACGAACGAGGAGAGGCGGCTCTCGAGCTCGGCGGCGACCTTCAGCACGACCGAGGGGGGGAGCGCGGCCATCTTCGCGACCCGGCGGGCGACCTCGGCACGCAGCTGGTCGGCGAGACGCTCCATCAGCCGGGCGGCGTTGTCCGGCTCGAGGTGGGCGATGATGATCGCGATCGTCTGCGGGTGCTCCTCGGCGATGTAGCCGATCACCTGCAGCGGGTCGATCTGGTTCATGAAGGCGAGCGGGTGATCGATCGCGATGCGGTCGAGGTCGGCGAGGATCTCCTCGGCGCGGGCGTTGCCGAGGCGGTCGCGCAGCAGCCGCGCCGCCGCGTCGAGGCCGCCCTGGCGGACCTGGAGGAGGGACTCGGTGGTCTCGCCGAGCTCTCCGATCACCGCCGCCACGACGCTCTCGGTCATCGTCGGCAGGCGCGCCACCTCCTGCATGAGCAGCGTCACCTCCGCCTCGCTCATGTTGCGCAGCACGAGGTTCGCCCGCGAGTCGTCGAGCTGCACGAGGACGACGGCGGCCTTCTGGGCCATCGTGAGCACCGCGTTCATCGGTTCCGCTGCCCGAGCCATCCGGTGAGGACGCGGGCGACCTCCTCGGGCTGGTTGTCGACGATCTCCTGCAGCGAGGTCATGCTGCGCGCCGGCAGGCCGGCGGTGCGCACCGAGGGGAGCTCGCCGGTCGGGAGCTCCTGGGGGAGCGCGTAGTACTGCTCGAAGGCCGAGGCGTCGACCATCGGGTCGGCGTTGGCGGCGTTGCGCCGTGCCCGCTTGGACGCCCGCAAGAGGAGGAAGAGCGCGATCACGAGGAGGAGGAAAGCGGCGCCCGGCTTGGCGAAGGTGGCGAGCGGGCTCGCCTTCACGGCCTTCGCGGCCGGCGCGATCGCGAAGGGGGCGGAGGAGAAGCTGAGGACGTCGCCGCGACTCGTGGTGATGCCGGACGCGGCGGCGACCCCCTGCCGCAAGGTGGCGAGCGAGAGGCCGTGGGGGAGCGCGTGGGAGTTCACGAGGACGGCGACGGCCTGCTGCTTCACCGTGCCCGGCGCCTGGGTGACCGTCGAGGTCTGGCTGCCGGTCTCACAGGTCTGCTGCTTCTGGGTCTGGGTGTAGTTGCCGCTCCCCGAGGTCGAGGTGCTGAGCGAGCTGCCGGGCGGCGTGCCGCTGCCGGTGTACTTCGTCGTCGTGCTCTGGGTGCTGCTGCAGCTCGTGAGGGGCTTGCCGTTGGCGCCGGCGACGAGGCTCTGGGTGCTCGTCTGCACCTGGTCGAAGTCGAGCTGCGCGTTCACCTGCACGTCCGCGTTCCCCGAGCCGACGACGCCGGTGAGGTAGGCCTCGACCTTGGCGGCCGTGGCGTCGTCGTAGGCGGCCTCGGCGTTGGTCTGCTGGCCGCCGTTGTCGCTCACCCCGGGGCCGGCGAGGAGGTTGCCGCTCGAGTCGGCGACGGTGACGTTGCCGGCGGTGAGCCCGGGCACCGCCGAGGCGACGAGCGAGGTGATCGCCTGCACCTGGTTGTAGGTGAGGGCGTGGTTGGGGGAGAGGTCGATGAGCACCGAGGCGCCCGTCGGGTTGGTGTTGCCGAGGACGAAGGTCTGGTTGGCGGCCATCGCGATCGAGACCTGGGAGCCCTGCACGCCCTGGATCGAGTTGATCGTCTGTTCGAGCTCGCCCTGCAGCGCCCGCAGGTAGTCCGCCTGCTGGGTGAGCTCGGAGGTCGTGAGGCCCTCCTTGTCGAGGAGCGAGAGGCCGACGGTGCTCTGCGCCGGCAGGCCGGCCTGGGCCGCCGCGAGGCGCTCCTGGTCGACGGCGTTCTGCGGCACGAGGATCGTGCTGCCGCCGCTCTGCAGCTGGTAGGGGACGTGGTCGGCGCTCAGCTGCTGGGTGATCGCGCCGGCGTCGGAGGCCTGCAGGTTGGTGAACAGGATCGAGTAGGTCGGCTTCCCCGAGAGCGACATGAAGACGATCCCGATGAGGCCGACGACCGCGAGCGCGCCGAGGGTGACCGCCTTCTGCCCGCGGGTGAAGCCCGAGGCGAAGCGCCGGGCGCTGTCGCGCATCTGGTCGAAGTTGGAGGCGGGGACGATCGCCATCGGCTCAGAAGCTCATGTTCACGATCGCGTTGTACGCGGTCGTGGCCTGGTTGAGGAGCGAGGTCGTGACCTCGGTGTCGAGTGAGGCCTGGCTGGCGGCGATCATCGTGTCGGCGAGGTTCCCCTGGCCTGCGGCCGCCTGCGCCTCGGCGTTCGAGGCCGTGCTCTGCACCTTCTGCAGCTCGTCGACGGCGTTCGACACTGCGTTCTGGAAGCCGTCGCCGCCCGCCGGCGCGGTCGCGCTGGCGCCGAGCGCGCTCGGGTCGGGGGCGGCCGCGACAGTCGGTGGGGTGGTCGGGACGAGCGGTGGGAGCGAGGCGAGGGCCCCGATCGGTGCGATCGCCATCAGCCGCCGATCCCGATGCCGGACTGGTAGGCCGAGATCGCCCGGGTGATCGCCGAGGTGTCGGCCTGGTAGCCCTCCTGGGCCTGGATGAGGCCGACCAGCTGGTCGCCGAGCGAGATGTCGGGGACGACGACGTCACCGTTCTTGTCGGCGAGTGGGTTTCCGGGAGACCGCTCGACGACACCGCGGTTGGTCGCCGCCGAGATGCTCACCGCGACGCCACCGGGGGTGCCGTCCGCACCGGCGCTCGCCGGGGTGAGGTGCGCGACCTCGGCCTCGTAGGGGGTGGTGCCGGGGGCGACGGTGTCGTCGGCGTTCGCGACGTTGCCGGCGTTGGCGTCGATCCAGGTCTGCATCGCCTGCACGCCGCTGCCGGAGACGTCGATCGCGCCGAAGAGACTCACTGCCAGCTCCCGCCGACGACGCCGCGGATCAGGCGGAACTGCGAGTCGAGGGACTGGGAGAGCTGCTGGTACTCGAGGGCGCCCTTCTCGCTCGCGACGAGCTCGCTGCCGAGGTCGACGTTGTTGCCGTTGCTCCCCGCGGGTGCCGGGTCAGGGGTGGTCGTCTCGGTCGCGGTCGCGGTGCCGCTCGTCGTGATCGCCTTCTCGAGGCTCTGCTGGAAGTTCACGTCGCTCGCCGTGAAGCCGGGGCTCTCGGCGTTTGCGAGGTTGTTCGCGGTCGCGTTCGTCTGATCGGTGACGCCATCGATTGCGAACTGCAAGACGTCGACGATTCCGCCGTCCATCGCGGGCCCTCTCGGATTGTCTCCCACCCGTCCTGGGCCACGCCATGGGGGGCGGTCCTCGCCCCGTCGGTGGGTGCTACGGCAGGTCCGGCGCAAACCTTGAGGAAGATCGCGGGATCTATTCGTTGCATCTCATCACTCAACGAACGGGCGATTCGCGCCGTTCTTTCCTACGAAGCACGGGGAGCGAGGACCGCTCCGTCGAGCCGGACCCGTCGTGGCCGCCGCTGGCGACGCGCAGGGCCCGGCGAAACGCCGAGACCAGGAGGGTGATGGCGATGCAGGTACACGAGGAGACGCGCGCGGCCGCCCAGCCCCGCAGCGAGGAGCTCGAGGCACTCTGGGCGCGCTGGCGGGAGCGCGGCGACGTCGAGACCCGCAACCGCCTGGCGACGCTCTACTACCCGCTGGTGCGCAACATCGCCCGCATGATGGCCCGCTCGCTCGCGGGCCGCGCCGACCTCGGGGACCTCGAGAGCTTCGGCGCCGAGGGCCTGCTCGGGGCGCTCGACCGCTTCGACCCGGGACGGGGCTTCGACTTCTCGAGCTTCGCCGCCTACCGCATCCGCTACGCGATCCTCGACGGCGTACGCGGTGCGGACTGGGTGCCGCGCAGTGTGCGCGACCACGAGCGGCGGCTGCGGGGCGTCGAGGAGGAGAGCTTCGCCCGCCTCGGACGTGCGCCGAGCAGCGCCGAGCAGGCGGACGAGCTCGGCCTCTCCCTCGACGAGCTTGACCGGGTGCGGGTCCTCACCCAGCGCAGCGTCGTCACCTCGATCTCCCCGCACAGCGACGACGGTGAGGAGCGCCCGGCGCGCGAGCTCGTCTCGGAGCTCCTCGACCCCTCGGCGGCCGCCGAGCGGGGCGAGGTGATGGCGGCGGTGCGCGAGGGCCTCTCGCGCCTCCCCGAGCGTCAGCGGACGGTGATCGTGCTCAGCCTCGACGGCGGCGAGACCCTCGCCGAGATCGGCCGCCGCCTCGGCGTGACCGAGAGCCGCGCCTGCCAGATCCGCAGCACGGGGATGCGCAATCTCCGCAGCTACCTGACCGAACGCGGCCTCGCGTCGGCCTGACCCAGAGGCTCGTTCGCGACACTACAGATGGCCCTCTCCCGTGCCGATAGGACTAGCGGGACGCGCTGCGTCTCTTCCCCGACGCCGGGCGCCGGGGAAGGTCGCTGGAAAGAGGCGGAGGGATGAGGGTGCTCGTGATCCACGACACGCGAGCGATGCGCCTGATCGTGCGCCGGGCACTCCACCACCTCGAAGGGATCGACGACGTGCTGCAGGCCGAGAGCGCCGAGTCGGCGATCGACACCCTGCAGAACGAGCCGGTCGACCTCGTGCTCTGTGACTGGAACCTCGGGGGGATGACCGGGATCGAGCTCCTCGAGGCCTTGCGCAACGCCCAGTGGGAAGTCCCCTTCGGCTTCATCACCGCGGAGCGTGACGAGAAGATCCGCCGCCGCGCCCTCGAATCGGGCGCCTCGTTCCTGCTCTCCAAGCCCTTCAGCGAGGCCGAGCTCGCCGACGAGCTGGTCGCCATCGGGGCGATCCTCCCCTACGACCCCGACCCCGACCCCGACCCCGAGTTCGGCCCCTTCGCCCCGCCGCCCCTCGAGGTCGCGGCCGCCGAGGATGGCCGTCTCGGTGAGGCCGCCGAGGCGGTCGTGCGCGCCGCCGAGCTCGAGGCACTCCTCGAGAAGCTCTGCAGCGCGCAGGTCACCGTGGCGCCGGCGCACGCGGGTCCAAACCTGCACTCGCCGCGCTACGTCGGCGCGTACCACGACGAGGCGGGCGAGGTCGCCGGCCTCTGCGTCTTCGCGACCTCCTTCGGCCTCGCGGTGGCCGCCTCGCTCACGCGCTGGTCCGCGTCGGCGACCCGCGAGTGGGTGGCGACCGGGATCATGCCCGCCGAGCTGCTCGGCGACCTCTTCGAGGTGGCGAACGTGCTCGCGCAGTTCGTGCGCCGCGACGGGAAGCGGATCATCATCCACCACCTCGAGGGCTACGCCCCCGGGGAGCGCTTCGAGTGGATCGCGGCGCTCGACAAGGGACAGGGCGCCGAGCACTTCGAGATCGAGGTCGCCGGATACTGCGGCGGCCTGCTCTCGGTCGTGGCGCTGTGAGCCCCGCCAACCGCAGGAGCGACTACGAGGGCGGCGAGCTGCGGGTGCAGGTGAACACCTCCTACCGCAAGGTGAGCCGCGACCCGGTGACCGGCCTTCTCAACCCGCACGCGCTGCTCGCGATCCTCGACTACAGCCTCGAGCGGGGGGTGCGCGCCGGGACCGACACGGCGCTGTTGTTCATCTGGCTCCCCGAGCCGACGCGCGACCTCCTCGGCGACGAGCGCCTCTTCCAGCTGGTGGCGCGCTTCCTGCGCAAGATGGTGCGCGGCGAGGACGCCCTCGGTCGCATCGGCAACGGCTTCCTCGTGCTCCTCCCTGACACCGGCGCCGGGGGCGCCGACGTCGTCGCTTGCCGTATCGCGGAGGGCCTCTGGCAGAACCTCGGCCTCGCGATCGCCGGCCGCTGGGTGGTGCGCGTCGCGGTGAGCACCCCCGACGATGTCGGGCGCGAGCTCATCGAGCGGGCGACCGAGGCCGTCCCCGGCCTCGCGGTCGCGTCGCTCCCGAAGGAGCGCAGGCCACTCCTTCGCCTCCGCCGGGACTGAGGGCGGGACTTCGTCCCGACGCGCACAAACGCCGGTTGCGGCGGCGTAGTCCCAGCTCACAGAGCTGCCGGGACCGCCGCGGCGCCTCAAGGAATTTCCCCTCAATTCCGATGAATAGGGAGTCGTTAGAGCGTCCCTCTCTCGGAAGACTGCGATGATCATCCTCCACACGATCAAGGGCCAAGAGTTCGCCATCAACGGTGGCCTCATTGAGCGGGTCGAGCAGGACAACGAGACCCACGTGACCCTCGCCACCGGGACGAGCTACCTCGTGCGCGAGCCGCTCATCGAGGTCGTGCGCCTCCACCGTCAGGACCGCGCCAAGGTACGCGTGCTCGCCACCGAGCTCGTCCGTTACGAGGAGGAGGACGGCGACGACGGGGTCGACCCGCAGTCGCTCTCGACGATCGTGCAGTTCCCTGGCTCGGAGAGCAACACCCACGGGAGACGGCAGTCGTGAAGGACAACTGGACCACGATCGGCATCGGCGGCGCGCTCACCTGCGTGCTGCTCTCGTTCGTCATGGACGGGGGCAACCCGGCGGTGCTGTTGAAGCCGGCACCGCTCATCCTCGTCTTCGGCGGCACCTTCTTCGCCGGCACCGCCGGCTACATGAAAAGTGACGTGAAGTCCTTCTCCAAGCTCTTGAAGGTCGCCACCCAGGCGAGCGTCTTCGACGCCGAGATCACGATCCAGGAGCTCTCGCGGCTCGCGGGCATCGCCAAGCGCAAGGGCGTCCTCGAGCTCGAGAAGGAGGCGAAGAACCTCGACGACCCGTTCATCCGCCGGGCCTGTGAGCTCGCCGCCGACGGCACGAGCTCCGATGAGATCCGCGAGGTGCTGGAGGCAGAGGTCGACGGGATCGAGAGCCGCCACCAGATGGGGGCGAAGCTCTTCGCGGACTTCGGCGGCTTCGCCCCCACGCTCGGCATCATCGGCACCGTCGTCGGGCTGGTGCACGTCCTCGGCAACCTCTCGGACCCCTCCTCCCTCGGCCCGGCGATCGCCTCGGCCTTCACGGCCACGCTGTGGGGCGTCCTCTCGGCGAACCTCATCTGGCTGCCGATCTCCAACAAGCTGAAGCGCTCGCACCACCTCGAGATCGAGGTGAAGCACATGGTGATCGAAGGGATGCTCTCGCTGCAGTCGGGGGCGACGAGCCGGGTGGTGCGCACGAAGATGGAGGCCTTCCTCGCCCCGGAGATGCGCGGCGCTAGCGAGGAGGTCGCGGCGTGAGCGCCCGCGCCAAGCGCCGTGGCGGCGGGGGCCACGAGGAGGGCAACAACGAACGCTGGCTCCTCACCTACGCCGACATGATCACCCTCTTGCTGGCGCTGTTCATCGTGCTCTTCTCCTTCAGCTCGATCGACGTGAAGAAGTTCCTCGAGCTGCGCCTCGGCCTCACCGCGGCCTTCAACCCCTCGGCGGTGAACCTCTCGGGCGGGTCGGGGCTGCTCAACCAGACGAGCCTCGTGAACTCGCCGGGGACCAACTCCTCCAAGGCCCCGGTCCTCGTCGCCGAGCAGGGCAACCAGTCCCAGGGCAACAGCGAGGGCACGAAGATCGGCGGTCCCTCGAGCCAGCAGATCATGGACGAGATCCAGCGCGCGCTCGTGCAGGCCAAGGTCGTGAAGGACGCCCAGGTGAGCACCGACTACCGCGGCGTCGTGGTGCACCTCCTCGCCGACAAGGTCTTCTACGCGAGCGACTCGGCCGCGCTCGGCCCGACGGGGCGCACGATCGTGAACATCGTGGCGAACATCGTCCGCCCCGACCCGAACGGCCTCATCGTCGAGGGCTACACCGACAACGTCCCGGTGACCGGGGGCCCCTTCACCTCCAACTGGGAGCTCTCGGCGGTGCGCGCCGCGAACGTCGTCGAGCAGCTGAACGGCGTCGACGGCATCCCCGAGCTCCGTCTCTCCTCGCAGGGCTACGGGGCGACCGACCCGATCGCCTCGAACAACACCGCCCCGGGGCGCGCCGCCAACCGGCGCATCGACGTCGTCGTGCTCCGTGCGACCGGCGCCGCCGGCAACAGCGGGAGCGCCACCAACACCTGACCCACACCATCGTGCCGGCGAGGAACGCCGGCGCCTGACCGAGATGAGGAGGGCACGATGTCTGAGACCATGACCCCG